>DFGW01000051.1 GCA_002372465.1 Butyrivibrio sp. UBA3740 | reverse complement strand
ATTTCCTGGGATGAATATTTCATGGGGGTTGCAAAGCTTGCAGCAATGCGCTCAAAGGACCCCAATACCCAGGTTGGAAGCTGTATCGTAAGTGAGGACAACAATATTCTTTCCATGGGATATAATGGTTTTCCCAAGGGCTGCTCTGATGAGGAATTTCCCTGGGAGAGAGAGGGCGATGACGAGCTTGGTACCAAGTATCCCTTTGTGACCCACAGCGAGCTTAATGCCATCCTCAACTACCGCGGCGGTAATCTGGTTGGCGCCAAGATATATGTATCTCTTTTCCCGTGCAATGAATGTGCAAAGGCCATAATCCAGGCAGGCATAAGGACTGTGGTCTATGACGATGATAAATACAGTGCAACTCCTTCTACACGGGCATCCAAGAAGATGTTCGATGCAGCCGGAGTAAGGTATTATCAATATCAGCGAAGCGGAAGGAATATCAAGATAACTATTTGATCCTATGAATACGAGAGGGGATAGGGGCAACAACTTAATACATAAGCTGCTTTACAGGGCGACTTGCCTTTTGTGTGCAGTGATCGTGGCATTTGCCTTGGTTCCGGTAAGGGCTCTGGCAACTGAGACCACCAAGCAGCAGCTTGAGAATGCCAAGAAGGCAAAGGAGCAGTCCCAGAGCGAACTTGAGGATACCAAGGACGACATTGCGGAGATGAACGAGGAGAAGTCCTCCCTCCAGGGACAGCTCAACAACCTAAACAGTCAGCTTGAAGAAGTGAGCAATAATCTGGAAGCCCTTGAGGAACAGATAGACAACAAGGAAACCGAGATAGAGAATACTCAGATGGAGCTGGAGGCTGCCAGACAGCGGGAGGAAGAGCAATACGCCTCTATGAAGAAAAGGATCCAGTTCATGTATGAGAAACAGAACAATGTATACCTTGGAATGTTCCTTGGATCCGACAGCTTTGCAGATTTTCTTAATCAGAGCAATTACATAGAACAGCTCTCTGCCTATGACAGGAAGATGTTCAACGAATATATTGAGACCAGGCAGCTCATCGAAGCCAAGGAAGCTACCCTTGAGCAGGAAAAAGAGCAGTTGGAGGAATATGAGGTAAAGCAGCAGGCTGAACAGAGCAGAGTTTCCAGTCTTGTTAATCAGACCTCCGGCTCCATCAAACAGTATGCCAATGACATCTCTGATGCGGAGTCCAAGGCCCAGGCCCTGGAGGATCAGATCAAAGCCCAGGAAGCAGATATCAAGAAGCTTGAAGCCAAGCTTGCTGAGGAGATAAGGCTCTCAAAGCTTGCCAAGAATTCCACCTGGAGGAACATCTCAGAAGTGACCTTTGCTCCGGGGGACAGAGCTCTTTTGGCAAACCTTATATACTGCGAGGCGGGTTCAGAGCCCTATGAGGGCAAAGTAGCCGTAGGCGCTGTTGTAATAAACAGAGTGCTTAGTTCGGTTTATCCGGATACAGTGGTGGGAGTTATTTATCAGAGCAAGCAGTTTTCGCCGGTAGCCAGCGGAAGACTTGCCATAGCCCTTGCCAATGATAAAGCATCAGCAGCCTGTTACCAGGCTGCCGATGAAGCAATGAAAGGCTATTCTAATGTAGGAAACTGTGTATATTTCAGAACTCCGGTGCCCGGCCTTTCAGGCATCAACATCGGAGGACATGTATTCTACTGATCAAAGCCCGGCTTTTATAAGCTCTTCGATAGGGGCCGAAAGAGGCTCTATACCATCTGTATAGATTTCATTAAGGAGCCTGTTCAGGGAGAGCAGGCTCTTTTTAAGAAGAGCCTCGTCAATCAGTCGCTTTTCAAAGGCCTCGGACAGCTCATCCAGGTCTACGACACGGATCTTGCCTGAGGGATAAACCACTACATCAGCCAGAAGGTCTATGATATGAAGGGCATTTTGCTCCTTGTCCATATCATAATCTACAACGTCGAAGTACCAAAAAAGGAGTGAACCGTCTCTTTTTAAGAACTTGCTGATCCTGTAGCCTCTGTCCAGATAAAAGCAGGAATAACCGTCAGAAAAATCGCGCCGTTCCTTGATCACATGCCATTTGGTCACAACCATGGAATCGGTTTGCTTTAGAATGATATCATCCTTTAGTTCGACGCATTCATCAGGGATGAAGCGCTTTCGAAATAGCGTCAAATTATTCATACAAAGATAATACTCTTACTAAAATTGAAAGTCAATTATGCGAGAACACCCAATTAGACTAACAATAATTAAAACTGCATACTTCCTGGTGGTGCTTGTCATAGGGATACTCATCGTCAGCAAATTCTCCAACGGAGACAATGCGGACATGTCAGCGCCCATGTCCAAGGCAACGCTGCCTATGGTGAGCCTTGTGTCCGGAGACAATGAGATAAACCCGCTTCACGGCTACACCAAGGAGCTGGATCTTAGTTACTACCGCGGAACTATCATGCCCCTTGGCGCAGACAGGGTGGTGAACTATAAGATCAACACCTACGGAGAGAAGGCCTATAACCTGGCTTTTGAGGTCAGGAGCATCGACGGAAAGAGCCTTGTGGAGAGCACAGACCTGACTGATTACAAAGAAAACGCAGATTTTATCGAAGGCTCTTTTCAGGTAAAAGACCTTATAACCTCCGACAAGGAATACATGCTGGTTATGCTCATGGATACCGATCTGGGCAGGACCAGGTTCTACACCAGATTTGTGTGGACAGAGAGCGACAGCAGATACCATATCGATGAAGAGCTGGAATTTGTAAAGGGCTTTTCTGAGGCGACCTTCAGCAAGACTGCCGCCCAGGAATACTCCAAGTATCTGGAATCAAACTCAGAGGGTGACAACACTACATTTAACAAGGTAAATATTCACAGCTCCTTCAGTCAGGTGACCTGGGGAGACCTTAATGTCACTAAGCATACTGAGCCGGAGGTTTATGTTACGGACCTTCACTCCCAGACCGGAAGCTATGAGCTTAAGTACCGTGTCACGGTTAAGGACGGAACTGTAAGCAGGATATACAACGTCATAGAGGACTTCAGGGTAAGGTACACCACAGACAGGATATACCTTCTGAACTATGACAGGACCATGAACTATCTCTTTGACTCATCTTCTTATGCCGTGGGTACTAACACCATCGGACTTAACATTTCATCTCCGGACCTTCAGCTGGTGGAGAGCAGCGGTGGCTCAGCCTTTGCCTTTGTCAGCGAGAACAGGCTCTATATGTTTAACAACTCAGAGAATAAGCTGGCATATCTCTTTGGATTCTATGATACCGACAACGACGACCCAAGGACCAGATGGGATGATCATTCCATCAAGATCCTCAATGTGGACGAGGCGGGGAATGTGAAGTTTGCTGTGGCGGGCTACATGAACCGCGGAATCCATGAGGGAACGGTCGGAATCGCAGTCTATGAATATAATTCGGCTATAAATGCAGTGGAGGAGCAGGCCTTTGTGGAGAGCACCCAGTCTGCCCAGATCCTTTGCAACTATGTGGGATCGATAGCCTATATAAGCAGTTCAGATATCTTTTACGCAATGCTGGATCAGGACATCTATGCCATTGACCTGGCTGCCAGGACAGCAAGCTCAGTGGTGGACAACATTGGAGCAGGACAGTACAAGATCTCCAAGTCCGAGAGCACCATTGCCTGGCAGAATGATCTAAAGAGCCTTAACCTGATGAATCTGAATACAAGACTTGAATCTTCTATTGAAGCCGAGGTAGGGGACTATATCATTCTCCTTGGTTTTATGGGAGAGGACCTTGTTTACGGCCTTTGCCACGGATCTGATATTGGTGTTGATACCATGGGGAATCCGATTTATGCCATGTACAACATCAAGATCGAGGACCAGGATGGGAACGTGCTTGAGAACTATCATCCCGATGGAATCTATGTTACCGGCGTAAATATTGTGGGGAATCAGATCAAACTCACCAGGCTCACCAAGAATGAGGAGGGAGATTCCTATATCTCCACCTATGATGACCAGATCATGAGCACCTTGAAGGAAGAGACCGGAAGCAATACTCTTTCGGTGGTTTCCGTTGATACTTTTGAAAAGATTGTACAGATCACAACTAAGAATGACATCAAGTCCAAGCAGCTTCGCGTCATGACACCTAACCAGACTATCTTTGAGGGCAGCAGGAATGTGGCTCCTGAACTTGAGAGGGATGTAGAGGAAAAGCCATTTTATTATGTTTACGGCCTTGGTGGAATAGAGGGGATATTCACAGACCCGGCAGATGCTGTGAGTCTTGCCTGGAATGCTCCCGGAGTTGTTGTGGGTGATGACAACGATTATGTGTGGTTTAAAGGAAATCTCCTTAAGTCCAATCAGATCATGTCCATAACAAGGACGGCTGAGAGCTACGAGGATATGACCACAACTGATTCCGTGGCTGTTTGTCTTGACCTGATCCTCAGGTTTGAAGGGGTGAGCCAGAATGTTGAGGAGCTTTTATCAGGTGGTGACAGTGTTGTCAGCATTTTGGAGAGATCTCTTCCGGATTATCGGGTGCTTGAGCTGGATGGATGTCCTTTGTCATCCATGCTGTACTACATTAATCAGGACATCCCGGTGCTGGCGCTTCTTAACGACGGACAGGCAATGCTGGTAATCGGCTTTAATGACCTTAACACTGTTTTGATGAATCCTGTCACAGGGCAGGTC
The DNA here is from genome assembly GCA_002372465.1 of Butyrivibrio sp. UBA3740. Taxonomy (GTDB): domain Bacteria; phylum Bacillota; class Clostridia; order Lachnospirales; family Lachnospiraceae; genus Butyrivibrio. Next base: position 8,648 of record DFGW01000051.1, on the reverse strand, counting down.
TATAAGTACGGAATGAATGATTCCGACAAGCTTTTTACCGAGAATGGTAATCATTTCATTACATATATAAAGAGATGACAGTGAGTTTATAGAAAATTAACTTGTATACAATCTAATGATTGCATATAATTATCTCCAAGTGGTGTGGAAACAACATTAGAAAGAGTGGAGAATATGACAAATAACAATAACGATGACTTCGATTTCAGAGAAGTCACTGATGATGAGAAAGTAGATATTGAAAACGACGGAACCCGTGAAAGCCAAAACAGCGGCGCTTCTGATACAGGAAGTGAAGATGCTGCTGATGTGAGCGAGAATAAGTCAGATGACAACACAGCTTCCGGGACCGGTAATGACAGCGAGCAGCCTCAGTTTGAGGATGTATGCTTTGTGTGCAGAAGGCCGGAGAGCAAGGCCGGCAAGATGTTCCATCTGCCAAACAACATCTGCATCTGCGACGACTGCATGCACAGAACAATGGATGCTGTCAGCCAGTTCGACTATCAGAATATGCTCAACAATCCAACCCTTATGAATGAGCTGAACAAGCACACCGGGAGCTTTCCTAATTTTGGATTCTTTGGCATGGGTGACAACAAGGATAACGTCATCGGAGGCGGAATCCCCAACTCCCAGAAGGTCAAGAAAAAGAGTGAGAAGGGCGCAAAGCCTGCTTTTGATATAAAGAATATCCCGGCACCTCACAAGATCAAGGAAAAGCTGGATGACTATGTTATCGGACAGGACCAGGCCAAGAAAGTAATGTCTGTTGCTGTTTATAACCACTACAAGAGGGTGGCAACGGACACCATGGATGAGATCGAGATCGAGAAGTCCAATATTCTTTTACTAGGACCCACAGGAAGCGGAAAGACTTACCTGGTAAAGACCCTGGCCAAGCTCCTTGATGTGCCTCTTGCCATTGCTGATGCTACATCCCTTACTGAAGCCGGATACATAGGCGACGATATCGAGAGCGTGGTAAGCAAGCTCCTGGCAGCAGCCGGAAATGATGTGGAAAAGACTGAGCACGGAATCATTTTCATAGATGAGATAGACAAGATTGCCAAGAAAAAGAACACCACTTCAAGAGATGTAAGTGGCGAGTCTGTTCAGCAGGGAATGCTTAAGCTCCTTGAGGGCTCCAACGTTGAAGTACCTGTTGGCGCCGGCAGCAAGAACGCCATGGTTCCCATGGTGACAGTTAACACCAGGAATATTCTCTTTATCTGTGGAGGCGCTTTCCCTGACCTTGAGGAGATCATCACCCAGAGGCTCAACAAGCAGACCTCCATTGGTTTTGATGCTGACCTAAAGGACAAGTACGAGGATGATCCAAACCTTCTTACCAATGTCACCATAGAGGACCTTAAGAAGTTTGGCATGATCCCTGAGTTCCTTGGGCGTCTTCCCATCATCTGCACACTCCAGGCTCTGACAAAAGAGATGCTGATACAGATCCTGAAGGAACCCAAGAATGCCATTCTTAAACAGTACCAGAAGCTCCTTGCCCTGGATGAAGTTGATCTTCAGTTTGACGACACAGCTCTTGAAGCCATTGCTGAAAAGGCCCTGGAAAAAGAGACGGGAGCCAGAGCTCTGCGTGCTATCATAGAGGAGTTCATGCTGGATATAATGTATGAGATTCCAAAGGATGAGAACATCGGACGTGTGACCATCACAAGAGACTATATAGAAGGTAAGGCTTCTCCACTTATTGAGATAAGGGGTGAAAGCGTACAGCCAAGGATTCCTGAATTCAATAAAGAACAGGCCAAGATTGTATAAGCATTTGGCCGGGAATATTGAATTCCATATAAGCACAAAAATAAACCAGTCAGGAAACAGATTTCTGACTGGTTTTTGTCATGTAAATGTCGCGCTAGAGATGAGCTGCTTTACTCGAAGGTGATGAAGGTTCCTGCTTTGCCCTTTAATGCATCGCTTACTGTACTTAAGGATGTGATAAGGACTGACCCGTTGTGATTGGACTGAAGGAACTCGATGGCTGCCTCGATCTTTGGAAGCATATCTACTTCGCCAAACTCGCCGGCTTCGATGTACTCTTTTGCCTGGGCGACGTTCATCTTCTGGATGGGCTCCTCCTCGGGAGTCTCGAAGTTCTTGTAAACATAAGGAACAGATGTCAGGATGATGAGCCTGTCGACCCCAAGGTCAGCAGCAAGCTTTCCGGCGATGGCGTCCTTCTCTATGACAGCTGAAGCACCTTTAAGAACGTGTCCCTGCTCGATAACAGGGATTCCGCCGCCTCCGCAGGCAATCACTTCCTGGCCTGCATCAACAAGGGCTCTGATGGCATCTATCTCTACTATATCTATGGGCTTTGGTGCTGCGATAATCCTGCGATAGCCCTTCCCGGGTTCTTCCTTTACAAAGTTGCCCTTCTTGACCTCGTTGTCAGCATCTTCCTTGGACATGTTACGGCCGATGGCCTTAGTGGGTGCATAGAAAGCCTCATCGTAGGGGTCCACTGTAACCTGTGTCAGGAGAGTGCTTACAGGAGTGGAGATTCCGCGGCTTGTAAGCTCAGTCTTAAGTGAATTCTGAATATCATAACCAACATAGCCCTGGCTCATGGCATTGCAGACGCACATGGGAGCAGCTGTGTAGTCGATATACATTCTGTGAAGCTCAGTCATGGCCTTGTGGATCATGCTGACCTGTGGGCCATTGGAGTGGGTGATAACCAGCTGATAGCCGGCTTCGATCAGGTCTGCAAGAGCCTTTGCAGTTACCTTGGTGGCGTTCATCTGCTCATTGGTGGTGATACCAAGAGCTTCGTGGCCTAGAGAAACTACTGCTTTTACGTTTTCCATAATCTGTCCTCTTTCCAGTATGAGATACCTTATTTTACTCCATTTTATCGGACTTTGGAAGAAGATATGTGCAATTTGCCCTTGTTCCATGGGGTTTTTATTCTGGTTTTTTGGCAAAATTGCGATTGCTATTTTATTATATAGCGGTTAGACTAATCGTCTATGAAGAAAACAAATATCAAGGACCTGACGGTCGGCAACCCCATGTCACTTATATTGGGATTTGCCCTTTCCCTCTTTTGGGGAATGCTTTTCCAACAACTCTACAACATAATAGATACTGCCATCGTGGCTAACTTCCTGGGAAAAGAGGCTTATGCGGGAGTGGGAGCTACCGGTGCCATCAACTTCCTTATCATGGGATTCTGCATGGGAGTGTGCAACGGCTTTGCAATTCCTGTTGCCCAGAGGTTTGGCGCAAGGGACTTTAAGAGCATGCGCAAGTTCGTTACCCATGCCATTATCCTGTCAGTTATCTTTGCAGCTGTTATGACTGTGATTGTGAGTCTTAACTGCAGACAGATCCTCATCGGCATGAAAACGCCAATGGAAGCTCTGGACTATGCCTACGGATATATCATCGTGATCTTCCTTGGTATTCCGGTAACTTACATGTACAACCTTTTGTCCGGAATCATAAGGGCGCTGGGAGACAGTAAGCACCCTGTTCAGTTCCTTATAATTGCTTCTGTTGTTAACATCGGACTTGATCTTTTATTCATTGTTCCGCTTCACATGGGAATTGCAGGAGCTGCCTTGGCTACAGTTTTATCACAGCTTATGTCAGGTATCATGTGCCTTGTGTTTATCATTCGCAAGATAGATATTTTGAAGCTTTCCAAGGAAGACTGGAAGACTGACAGATCACACTTTACGATCCTTCTTAATATGGGTGTTCCCATGGGACTTCAGTACTCGGTTACAGCAATCGGAAGCGTAATCCTGCAGACAGCCATCAACGGTCTTGGAATTGATGCTGTTACAGCGGTTACTACAGCTCAAAAGGTGGGAATGTTCTTCTGTATTCCCTTTGATGCCCTGGGATCCACCATGGCTACCTATGGCGGACAGAACGTGGGAGCCAAGAAGCTTGAGCATCTTCAGCAGGGACTTGTTGCAGCTGTTAAGCTTGGATGTGCCTATGCCCTTGTTGGATTTTTGATCCTGTATTTCTTCGGAAGAAGCTTTGCGCTGATCTTCCTTGATCCCGGCGATGTGGCATGCCTTGATAACGCTCATCTGTACCTTATCATAAACAGCGCCTTCTACATTCCGCTGGCACTTGTAAATATAGTCAGGTTCCTTATCCAGGGCATGGGATTTTCCATGTTTGCCGTACTTGCGGGAGTAATGGAACTGGTTGGAAGGACACTGATCGCGATAATATTCATCCCAATGTTTGGCTTCCCGGCTGCGTGCTTTGCAAGCCCCGTTGCCTGGATACTGGCGGATGCTTTCCTCATTCCGGCATACATTTCAGTCAAGAATAAGCTAAAGAGAATATTTAACGGACAGGTGGAGATCTACTGATCCGCCGTTCGCAGCGGAAAAGGAGGCTGCCCCTGGTGGGATAAGCCTCCTTTGCTTTACTCGTTTAAGTGGGTTGTCATGTGGGGATCCAGGTCCGGATTGATCTTGGTGATTCTCCTGTCGTAGGTCATAAGGCCGTTGACTTCTTCCTCCACGTCGCTTAGCTGGGTATAGACCGCGCCGGAAAGACCCTTTGGAATAAGGGGCTTAAGGTCTGCGTTTATCAGGTTGTAGTAGGCAACCCCCAGCGCATCAAGGTTCTCGTATTTCTTGTAGCCGTAGACCCTGTCTACACTGCTGTGTCCGTCTATGTGACAGGTAAAGCCGCCGTACTCCGAGATGACGAAGGCGCGCCCTGCCTTGTCCACTTCCACATTAAGCGGTCTGAAGTAGTTGTGTACGCTTCTGAAGTTACCGCTTCCCTCATCAAACCATCCGCTGGCCTGATCAATGGGACGTGTGGCATCAATCTCTTTTGCCATGATGGTGGCCCCTGCGGCGTTGAACTGCCCCCAGCCCTCGTTGAAAAGAACCCAGGTGCCGATGCTTGGCACGTTGTAGAGATAGCGGATCGTGTTCCTCATCTCTTTTAACCATTCGCTGCGGCCCTCGGCGGAGCCTCTTGAAAAGGTCTTATAATAGGCCGGGCCATCGGACATTCTGCCAAAGACCTTAGGGAAAAGAGTGGGAAGGTAGGATACCACAGGCTTGGCGTAGGATGAACCTCCGCTGACCATGTCCTGCCATACGATCATTCCCAGTCTGTCGCAGTGATAGTACCATCTGGCAGCTTCCACCTTGATGTGCTTTCTGAGCATATTGTAATGGAGACGTTTCATCTCCTTGATGTCGTAGATAAGTGCCTCATCTGAAGGGGCTGTGTAGAGACCGTCGGGCCAGTAGCCCTGGTCCAAAACCCCCATAAGGAAGTAGGGCTTGTGGTTTAGACAGAACCTGTTTATCCCGCTTTCATCTGGCTCAACCGAAAAGCTCCTCATGGCAAAGTAGGAGTTTACGTGATCTTTATCCGTGAAGATCTGGAGAGGATAGAGATACGGATCCTCCGGGCTCCACAGATGTGGCTCATCGATCCTGAAGGTGAAGTGGTAGTAGCTTGGCGTCTTGGCGGAGTGGTCCTCCCCAATGCTGGGATATGTATCTGAGGAAAAAGAAAAGTCTCCCGTGAATGCAGTTTCGTAGGAATCAGAGGATTCCGGCGATTTCACCATCTCATGTCCGGGGAATTTGACCGTGACCTTGGAAGGGAGATTGGTGGAAACCTCGATTGAAAGAGTCTGAAGATCGCTCTCCGGCCTTATGCGGATCTCTCTGATGTAGGTGGAAGGAACTTCCTCCATCCATACAGTCTGCCAGATTCCGCTCTGACAGGAGTAGTACATTCCGCCGCGCTTTAAGGTCTGTTTTCCTCTGCTGTGATAAGAGGAGTCGCTGGTGTCGGATACTCTGACGGAAAGAACATTGTCTCTTAAAGCTCTTTTGTCCTGGGTAAGATTCAGATAATCTGTGATGTCTAAGGTGAAGGGCAGGTATCCTCCGCTGTGGGAAGCGACATATCTGCCGTTTATAAAGATGTCGGCGAACTGATCAACTGCCCCGAAGTGCAAAAGAAATCTTGAGGTGGTGTCAGTTCTTGGAATATCGGGAAGAGCTCTTTTGTACCAGAGGAACTGGTTCGGAAGAAGACGCCTTTCCACTCCGGAGAGCATGGTTTCCGGGGAGAAGGGCACAAGGATCTGTCCGTCCATCTGGGCGGGAATCTCCTCGGCAAAGGCGGCATTGAGGCTCTCGTTGTTAAAATCAGAAGGTTTGTTTACTATGCAATAATCCCAGTAACCATTGAGGTTGATGTAGCTGTCCCTGACGAACTGGGGTCTTGGGTACTCCTTTAAAACGTTGTCTTTATCCAGGTTCTCGCCCCAGGGGGTAAAGAGTCTGTTCAGAACATCGTCTTCATGTGGCTTATCGATCGCTTTGATAGCATCAATGAGGTCCATATAATTTACCTTTCTTTTCCTGCATTTGCGATAAGATCCTGATAGAATGCGCATGTGGTTGCGTATCTGTAAACGCCGATCCACAGAAGCGGGATAAACATGGCTATGCAGCCAAGAATGTACATGGGAATAAATGAAACATTAAGATAAAAGAGCCTGAATTTGTTGCCCTTCATCAGATGCCTTGAGGTGGCCAGTATTTCTTTTGCAGACCTGTCAGGGAAATCATGAAGGATAAAGAACGACTGGGAATATACCAGTGAAATGTAGACGTTGACGATGATCCCGATGGCCAGGGCAAAGATCATGGCAGCCATCAGGTTGTAGGATGGCTTGTTGATGTAAAGAATCATGAAGACCTGGGCGGGGATACTAACCAGGAAGTCCACAATGACAAAGACAGACTGGATAACCACTGCCTTCTGGGGCTGTTGCTTAAGACCAAAGAATATGTCCGTGGTGGAGACGGGCTGTGAATACAAAAGATTCATATAAAGAAAAGCCTTTCCGGACATTAAGATTCCCAAAAGGATGTTGACCACAAGTGTTATAAGGTTGTTGATGATGACAATGATGATGCTTCCGCTGGTGGAAACAGTTGTGATGCCGGACACTAAAAGCTGAATGGCGAAGATCATAACATTGGCGCTGATCAGTGTCCCGTAATTACCTAAAGATTGTTCCTTAGCGATTCCCTTAAGCTGTGCTGTAGATTTGTAACTGTCCATTAAATGATTGCTCCCCCACCTTATCCGGCGAGGTCAACATTCGCTCCAAGGAGCCCTTGCTTATTAAGGGCCTTTCTCGCCTGTGTATAAGGATTATCTTCGTTGTTATAAGCTATCTTCGTGCAGGTCTCACCACCTGACACGTAGGTGCGTCCGCACTCAGGGCATACTGCGGTCTTGATGGATACAGACGCCTGAAGGACTTTGCCATTGTTCATGGCTGCATCTTTATATGCATTGCTCACATGCTCTGCCTCATGACCGCGTACACGGCCGGCAGCTGCCTGTGGGCTGATATGCTGTGCTGATTTAAAAGAAACCATCTCATCGGAACCGTCCTGATACTTACGGTTCTTGCAGGTCTCACATTCTGCGGGGGAAACCCTCTTGCCCGGGTTGGCTTTGGTGGATTCTCCCGGATTAAGTATGGCCTTGGGGGATTCTGCTTCCGAAGCTGCTGCGCCGGAGGTTGCTGCGCCGGACAAGCCTGCGCTCATACCCATAGCATACGCGCTGTTATATGCTCCTAATCCGCCACCTATTGCTCCGATCATACTCATAGGCACCTCTTTCATCTGCGCTATTGGTGTGGGCTGTCGGCCCTTGTGCCGCTTGCGACTTACGATATTCATGCCCGGAAAGTCGGTCAGTTATCAAGTTCCACGCCGAGTTCCTTAAGCATGTCGTCAAAGCTTATGCCGTTCATCTGCTCTGACATGGTATTGAGCTGTTGTCTGTACTCCGGGTTGGTAAGGACTGCATACATATCGTAAGCAAAAACGCCGTGTCCGATTATCAGTCCCATTGTTCCGAAGATAATGGCTCTTTTGGCCTGTGGAAGGAGTTTCTCCAAAGTACCCTTACTAAGAACAGCAAGAACGATGGCGATTCCGCCAACGATGGTTCCTATGTTTAAAAAGAAACACAAGGGTATAGAAACAATTCCAAGCAACAGGGCATTGCCAGCCATTACTGCATGCTTATCTCCCATCAAAACTTTTCCTCACAAAACCTCATTCTTACTATAGATTTTACTATACTACTGCATATTTATCAATGTTTGAGCGGGTTTGAGAGGCTTGTGTGAAGTCTTGAAAACTGTCGCAAATGCTTGGTATAATAAGGAAGTGTGTTTTGTTCACAAATAATTTATCGAAATTTTAGAGGGCTTTATGGACATTATCTTAAAGATCAAAGAGGAATTAAACGTTGAGAAGTGGCAGGTAGAGGCAGCAGTCAAGCTTATTGACGAGGGCAATACCATCCCCTTCATTTCACGATACAGGAAGGAGGTTACGGGCTCACTTAACGACGAGCAGCTCCGTAATCTTGATGAAAGACTCAAGTATTTAAGAGGCCTTGAGGAGAGAAGAGAAGCGGTTCTTGCTTCCATTGAGGAGCAGGGCAAGATGACTGACGAGCTTAAAGCCAAGATCCTGGCTGCAGAGACCATGGTTGCCATTGAGGACCTTTATCTTCCCTACAGACCTAAGAGAAAGACCAGAGCTTCTGTTGCAAGAGAAAAGGGACTGGAG
>DFGW01000260.1 GCA_002372465.1 Butyrivibrio sp. UBA3740 | reverse complement strand
CAAGAAGGACATGGAAGAGGTGGTGAATAAGGCCAAGGACAATCAGGGAATGTATGGGAAGAAGACGATTCTTTTCATCGACGAGATACACAGGTTCAACAAGGGACAGCAGGATTATCTTTTGCCTTTTGTTGAGGACGGTACAGTAGTACTTGTGGGTGCCACCACAGAGAACCCGTATTTTGAAGTGAACGGGGCTCTTATTTCCAGGTCCATCATTTTTGAACTTAAACCCCTTACCAGCGATGATATCAAGGTTCTGCTTAACAGGGCAGTGACTGATACAGAGCGGGGAATGGGAGCCTATAAAGCTGTCCTTGATAAGGATGCGGAGGATTTTCTTGCTGACATAGCGGACGGAGATGCAAGACATGCGCTTAATGCTATTGAACTGGGCATTCTTACCACCGAGAGAAGCGCTGACGGACTTATCCATATAACCAGGGAAGTTGCCCAGGAGTGCATACAGAAGAAGGTTGCCAGGTACGATAAGGACGGCGACAATCACTACGACACGATTTCAGCCTTTATCAAGAGCATGCGCGGATCAGACCCGGATGCAGCGGTCTATTACCTTGCAAGAATGCTCAATGCGGGAGAGGATCCCAAGTTCATCGTAAGGAGAATGATGGTCTGCGCCTCTGAGGATGTCGGGAATGCAGACCCTCAGGCGCTTCAGGTGGCTGTGGCTGCCTCACTGGCTGTAGAGAGACTTGGAATGCCAGAAGCCCGGATCACTCTGGCTCAGGCAGCGTCCTACATAGCAACAGCACCCAAGAGTAACGCATCAATAGTGGCTATAGATGATGCCCTTGCGACGGTCAGGGAGACAGGAAACCTTCCGATTCCGCCGCATCTTCAGGATGCCCATTATAAATCTGCCTATAAGCTTGGGCATGGCATAGGATACAAATATGCCCACGACTACCCTGACAATTATGTGGAGCAGCAGTATCTGCCCTACGAACTCAATGGAAAAGAGTTTTACAGCCCATCGGGGAATGGCTATGAAGTCAGGATCAGGGAGCACATGAAGAGTCTCCGTGAAAGAGATAAAAAATAACAAGAGTTTTCTTTTTTGAGGGATAAATGGACAACAGTAAACGCAAGAAACGTACGGGGAAGAAGGCCCGTCACAACCAAAGAGTGGTGATTCTGTCCGGAATCGGAGCTGCTAGCGCATTGATCCTGGTGATAGTGCTGGCTGCCTGGCTCTTTATCGGCAACAGGAAAGCTGCTGAGGTCTCTGAGGAGGAACAGGAGGCGCTCTTTGAGGCTTCTTTGGAGGAAGAAGAGGAGAAAAACGCTGAATATATCAACGTTTCCACTATAGATGCCATCGTCGGAGCAGGAAAAGAGGTATCGAAGGCTCTTTCCCAAAGACCCGAAACCGTGGAGATGACACCGGAGAATACTGCAGAGTTTGCTCTGATAGAAAGCTGCAGCATAGTAGATTCTTCAAAGGTGGAGATCGCAGTTAAGTCTGATGGCATTCCCAAGAGCGATGACAAGTACTATTATCTGTTCCAGGAGGCTACCTACGAGGATTCCATAACAGAGGAGAGCGTTCCTATAGCCAAGGTGTATAAGAGCGATGATACCTCTTTTACCATTGATCTTAACAAGGGGACTGCCGATACAAGGCTTTTCTCCAAGTTCCAGGTGGCGGTCAAACAAAACGATCAGTTTGTTACCATCAGCCACGCCAAATATATTACCAACCCCGGTGGCTGCGCAGGTTACAGCTATGGCGGAATGCAGCACAAGTCCATAAAAGGACTCCTTCCGGATCCTTTGAGGATAGGAGAGCTGCAGGATCTTGGGTGCGAATATGCTACCTATAACATTCCACTTAGCCATATTCTGGTGACTTCCGGCGGAATCCCTTATACCTACGGCGGTGTTACCTACCATTTCAACTCCCAGATCATGAACGATTATGACACTCTGTTCAAGAGGCTCAACAACATGGGAATTGATGTGGCGGCCATTATCCTTAATAATGCCAGCACCTCTGCTTTTCCGGAGATCACTCATCCAAGCGCAAGAAGCGGATCTACAGCCCCTTACTATATGTTCAATGCCACCAATGAGAGCGGAGTAAAGGCTCTGGCGGCCATTGGAAGCTTTTTGGCCAACAGATACTCCGGCTCCGGACACGGCAATGTAAGCATGTGGATCATTGCCAACGAGGTCAATGCCAGAAAAGAGTACAATTACATGACTCACACTGACGTAAATACCTACACTACAGCCTTTACGAGGGCCTTCAGGGTGTTCTACAACGCCATCAAGAGTCAGAACTCGGCAGCCCAGGTCTATATTCCTCTTGACCAGCGTTGGACCTACAACACAGAGAAGACCGGAGATTATGATGCCAAGGATGTCCTTGATATCTTTGCCTCATCCCTTTCCGAGTATGGCAACATAGACTGGGGGCTTGCTGCTCACCCATACTCTTTCCCCAACGGAAATACAGCATTTTGGAATTCATCCAAATATGTTAACCATACAGAATCGACTCCATGTATCACTATGGACAACATAGAGGTCCTTACCAACTACATGAAAAAGGAGTCTATGCTGGATACCTCAGGTAACGTCAGGTCCATTATCCTTAGTGAGATTGGATATTCTTCCACCTCCGGTCAGGCGCTTCAGGCTGCGGCTTTTGCCTATGCCTATGTTAAGATGGAGCAGAACGGCTATATTGACGCTCTCATGTTGTCCAGACAGACGGATGCAGGAGATGAGATAGCAGCTCTTGGTCTTGCTCTTGGCCTTCAGACCACCGGCGGAAGCAAGAAACAGATTTGGAATGTCTTTAAATATATTGATACCGACAAGAGAAAAGAAGTAATATCTTTTGCATATGATATAGTTGGGAAAACGTTCTGAGTGATATAGGGATTCAAGTTCACAAGATGTCATGCTTGCATGAGACATCTTGTGAACTTGAAGACCGAACATACATGAGGAAGTAGACCGATAGGTCGGATTCCGAATGTATGCAGGATTGCGAGAACGAAGTGAAGCAATCCGTATATCACTCTGACTAACAAGGAGGATTCACATGACAAACGCAGAGAAAGCACTACAGCTTCATGAACAGTGGCAGGGGAAGCTGCTCACTACATCAAAGGCACCGGTAAAGTCCAGGGAAGATCTGGCGCTGGCCTATACCCCGGGAGTTGCTGAGCCCTGTAAGCTTATAGCGAAGGATAAAGAGCTTGCTTACAAATATACCATCAAGTCCAATACAATAGCAGTTGTTTCTGATGGAAGCGCTGTCCTTGGACTGGGAAATATCGGTCCCTACGCTGCAATGCCCGTTATGGAGGGAAAGGCAGTTCTTTTCAAGGAATTCGGTGATGTAAATGCAGTGCCTATCTGTCTGGATACCCAGGATACTGAAGAGATCATCAAGGCTGTGACCTATCTGGCTCCGGGCTTTGGTGGAATCAACCTGGAGGATATCTCGGCTCCCAGATGCTTTGAGATTGAGGAGCGGTTAAAAGAGATACTGGACATCCCTGTATTTCATGACGATCAGCACGGAACAGCCATAGTTGTCCTTGCCGGAATCATCAACGGTCTTAAGGTCGTTGGCAAGAAGAAAGAGGATTGCAAGGTAGTTGTAAACGGCGCAGGAAGTGCAGGAATCGCCATAACAAGGCTTCTTTTGACCTATGGCTTTAAGAATGTGACCATGTGCGACAAGTCCGGTATCCTTCATAAAAACTCTGATGACCTTAACTGGATGCAGAAGAAGATGATG
>DFGW01000154.1 GCA_002372465.1 Butyrivibrio sp. UBA3740 | reverse complement strand
AACAAGATGCTATGTAATGCGTGTTGCTCCCAGAGATGCAAAGCCTGCATCAGCAAAGAAGGGTCTCATTAACGTAACCGCAACAAGCCCGGGTGCTTGGGGCAACAAGATTCAGGTTATGCTTTCAACCAATAAGAAGAGAAAACTTCAACTTATTGAGAAGACAGATGCCGGATTTATTGCAAAGAGCACAGAAGGCTTCAGAGAAGGTGATCTGGTAGAGTTCGAGGGAACCTACACAACGATCAAGACCATCTTCGACAGAGAGATCACATTTGTGGATGAACTTCCTGATACAGCTGTTGATACAGATATCATTCCAAAGTCAGTTGTTTATCTTGTAACCATGGACATGTCAGTTCGCTACGGCGACGATGTTGAGAATTACGGAGAGCTTTCTGTTAATACACAGTCTCCAAGATTCATCGGATCAAGACTTGCCGGCAGCGACATCATCAAGGTAGAGGTTAATCCTCAGAAGACACCGGCTAACCCTGTTGCAGATATCCTGGGTGAGGACGTAACAGACGGCGTATTCTTCCTTGAAGGCGGTTCAGACGGATCAGTTTCAAAGGTTGATCCTTCAACCTTTATCGGTGAGGACAACGGCCCCGGCAAGCGTACAGGACTTGAGGCATTCGTTGAGAACAACATTGTCAGCATGCTGGCAATCCCCGGAATCACAATGCCGGAAGTAGTAGTTGCCCTGGTTGGTCACTGCGAGAGACTCAGAAGCCGCTTTGCAGTACTGGATATGCCAAAAGACATGTACAAGACAGCAGATCTTATCGGATACAGACAGATGGTTGATTCTACATACTGCGCTATGTATCATCCATGGATCCAGGTATTTGACAGATCTTCCAACAAGTCAGATTACATCCCGCCTTCAGGCGCTGTAATGGGCGTATATTCCAGAACAGATATCGACAGAGGTGTTCATAAGGCACCTGCTAACGAAGTTGTATTCTGTACAGGTCTTTCGGTTAACTATACCAAGGATGAGCAGGATATCCTCAATCCTGAAGGAATCAACCTTATCAGGATGCTTCCCGGACAGGGTATCAGGATCTGGGGCGCAAGAACCGCTTCCAGCAACTCCGCATTCAAGTATGTCAACGTTAGAAGACTCTTCATCTTCGTTGAGGAGAGTATCAAGGCAAATACCAACTGGGTTGTATTTGAGCCTAACGATCCTACATTGTGGCAGAGAGTTAATCTCACAATTTCCAACTTCCTTGACGGACTTTGGAGAAACGGAATGCTCGCCGGCGAATCAGCTGCTGACAGCTACTTCGTAGAGATTGGACCTTCAACAATGACAAGAGATGACATCATGAACGGCAGACTTATCTGTAATATCGGTATAGCACCATCCCGTCCTGCTGAATTCGTAATCTTCAGAGTAACTCAGCACACTTCTGAAGCCGGCGGCGGAGAAGAATAATACGGGACTAAACTAAGAGAAAGGAGTCATAGAATATGGCTACTGGAGCATATGATAACGGTAAAGGGTCAGCTTATCCCTTAACCAAAATGAACTTCCTGGTGACAGTTGATTCTATCGCAGGAACAGCAGCATTTTCAGAGGTTACAGGCATCGAGGCTACAGTTGATGTAATAGAGTTCCGCCAGGGAAATTCCGGTTCCCTTGCACCTGTAAAGGTACCTGGACTCGTTAAACACGGAAACGTTACTCTTAAGATGGGCTATATCGTATCAAGTCCGTTTAAGACATGGGTAATGGAGTGTGTCAGCGAGATGCGTGGTCAGATCCCACGTCAGAACGTTACTATCGAACTCATTGATATCAATTCCGGTGCACCTACTGCAGCAGTTACATCTTCTGTCGGAGCAAGACAGTGGACACTTACAAATGCATGGGTAACCAAGTACTCAGCACCTGATCTGGATGCCAAGAACAGTGATATCGCAATTGAGTCAGTAGAAATTGCATACGAGGAACTTGTAATTCCAAATTAAGCTTGCGCTTAATTTGCAGCAGGTGCAAATTTCTGTAATTTATTTTATTTACAGGACGAGGGAGCGGAGAGCTCCTTCGCCCGATAAAGCAAATAAATGAAAAACGAAAAGTCATATAACAGGAGGTCTGTATGGAAACAATTTATGAATTCACACTGCCAAAGGGGTATATGGATTCCCGGGGGGAATTACACAGAAGGGGAAGAATGAGACTTGCTACAGCCGGAGATGAGATCTCAGCTACAAGAGACCCCAGAGTGTTAGCCAATCCTTCCTATCTGACAATCGTTATCTTAAGCAAGGTGGTTACTGAGCTTGAGGGAATGGAGTCTGTTACAGCTACAACCATTGAGCAGCTCTTTACCGCTGATCTGGCCTTCCTTCAGGATATGTATCAGAGGATCAACGATGTGGAAGCACCGGTAATGCAGTGCATCTGCCCTGATTGCGGAAGGTCCTTCGAGGTGCCGCTAAATTTTACACAGGAGGGCTAAGGCTTTATCCCAAGGAGGATCTCTACAGGGAGATGAGCTTTATTTCCTACTATTTCCACTGGGGCCAGGAAGAAGTCCTTAATATGGACCACGCCACAAGGCGCAGGTGGTGCAGCGAGATATCCTCCATTAACAAGAGTCTTAATCCCTCTGACAAGAAGAAAGAAAAAAGTATTTTGGATATGAAGCCAAGCAGGTAATAAAAAAGCTTTTAAGTGAGGTAATTTCATGGCAAGAAAGTATATCACCAAAAAAGACGGATCCGTCAAGTTCGTAAACGAGGACGAGGCCTACAGCAGCACCGAAGCGGCCCTCCTTGGCAATACCGACTTTGACGCCATATATAATCCGACTCCCGCCTTCAATTTCGTTTTGGAGGTTGAAGCCTTATACTTTCTGCCTATAAAGACTGTAAGGGCCTTCACCAAGGAAAACGAGTATGAGTACATAAGAGAGGGCGGTGTAAACGACTATATCCATTTAAAGCGTAAGCCCATTTCCAAGCCCTTTACTTTCCAGATAGAAAGATATGTGGGAACCGAGAGATTTTTGGATCCTCTGGCAAACGGAACAGAGCTTATTCTTCCCCTTATCCTCTACGTATTCAGACATAAATCCATTCAGGGCTTTACCGCCGGACCACCGGCATGGCCCGCCAGAATTTACACCTTTACAGGCTGTACCGTAATGAGTAAGGAGTACGGAGAATTAAATGCCGAGAGAAGCGGACTCCTTACCGAGACCACCACGATAGCTTACAGAGAGCTTATCGCAGTTACCAATCCTTTCCAGTCATCCTCAGAGCAGGAGGAGTGGAAAGCCGAAAAAGATTCAAAGAACAGACTCAAATACAAGTATGCTGCCAGAAGTCCTTACGATGATACTGCGCAGGATACTTATTGGTATGAGTGGGATCAGAACGGTTCCATGAAGATCAAGGATTCCATCCAGAACGATGTCAACAAGCCCATGTGGGACGGCTCGGATGTCAAGGGCAAATATGCTTCGAGAGCAAAGCCCGATATTGCAGATGAAACCTACGAGATGGGGGAGGTTGATGGAAAGCCTGCAATGGTCAGAAAGGACACTTCCCAGTACAACAAGCCCCAGTACGAGATCAAGGTGGATAAGGACAAAGAGAAATATGCACAGAAGGCCTATCTTGATCAGAACTCCGGAGAAAAGATCTATGATCAGGTGGCCGGAGAAGACGGAAAGAACCACACCAAGAGAATTGACCACGCAGAGGTCAATAAACCCGCCTGGGATGGAAAGAGCGGAACCGTCAATCAGTGGGCTAAGCCAAGTGGTCCTGATAAGTCAGGCAACACCTATAAGGTTACTACCAAGGACGGCTCAAGCATAGTTGAAAGAACCGATTCCGGAGACTTCAACAGAGTTCAGTACGAACTTGCCAAGGATAAGGAGAAGCAGAAGTACTCCACGGTTGCATACGTTGATAAGAATGCTGCTCAGCCTATCTACAAGAAGAAGGGCAACACCGTAGTCAGAAATGATAAATCAGAGGTGAATAAGCCAGCTTACACAATGAATAAAGACAGGGCAAATAATAAATACGCCCAGGTTTCTCCTAAGGATAAGGAAAAGCCGGAGGCAAAGGATCCATACGATATCAATGATGGAGCAACACCAAAGTGGGCAGTTAAGTCCCCTACGGACGATGAAAAGCCGGAAGCTCATGAGCCCTATAGTCCCAAGGACGGCCCTGATCCAAAATGGGCAAAAAAGTCACCAAAGGACAGTGAAAAGCCGGAAGCTCATGAGCCCTACAGCCCTAAGGACGGCCCAAATCCCAAGTGGGCAGCCAAGTCCCCTAAGGACGGTGAAAAGCCGGAGGCTGTGACATATCCGCCCACAAGAAGAGCTCTCATGGCAGATGCTCTCAAGAAATAAAAAAAGTATTGAAGAGGTGACAGGTTGCTTACCATAACAGCTCCTATAGAGATAAAGGCAAAAACTACATACATAAGAGACCCGGAAGCCTTCTATGAGAGGATCATAGGCAACTACTCCCTCATGGAGACAAGGATCGAGGAAGAGGATCTGCTCCATATCTCTGCAACACCGCCGGAGATATATGTTTCCGAAGGTGAAGGGATGACCAGCATCATCAATCAGAGTCAGAGGAATGAGACCAATCTTCAGAAGGTGGAGATATTAAATAATGTCCTCAACAGGATTGTTGCTTCCGCAGAAGTCAATCTAACCTACCAGGATAAGGTATTTATTACAGATGCCCTATACAGGTTGGGAGTTAAGGACGATAGGAAGTTCATGAACGCCTTTTACCGCATGGCTGAGGAGACCAGAAACACCAATACTCTCATAAGCCTTTACCTTCAAAGGGGCGGAGAACTTAAAGAGCTGATAGAAACCGTTGAGCAAAGGCAAAAAGAGATCACAAGCTCTGAGATGGAAAGGACCGAAAGAGAGAGGGAGAACTACCTCTACACCAAGGTGATGGACAGGCTTGGGACAGGAGCTATTTACCAGATAGTTTCAAACTACAACAGATCTGTTACCGAGAACGAGATAGAGAGCAGTGAATATTCACTCTCAGACCAGTCCTACACCGCTCAGCATATTCTTTTGTCCATGCTAAGGCAGCAGGCGGGAGTTCCGGGAGAGAACCTGGTATTCCTAAACAGCAACATATATGAAGAGAATATAGAGAACAATGAAAGTGAGATAAGCAGTGTAAGAAATGAGATCACTTCTGCGGTTCTCATGGACATGCTAAAGAACATATACCATGTGGGCTATGACAGGTTCTACGGAAGGAGCGAAAATTACTTCAGATTTGAGGACACCTTCTTTAAATCTTCGGATCACACCTTCCTTCGCATCATGAACAATACCGAGGAGAGCATAGCAAACTACTTTGAAAGTCAGGAGTATCTTGAAGAGACCAACAACTTAAGTCAGACAGAGATAGAGCTTTTGCAAAAACCCGAAGATGGACAGATGTCAGAGGAAGAGGTTCTTAGGATCACGGAGACCATCAATGCCATCAATGTCCAGAATGAAAAGAGAAGGCTGGATTACGAGAGAGCCTTCGAGAAGATAAGACTTAAACACATCGACCGGGAAGCCGGCGGTGGAATGGAAAAGACAATACAGGACGGAGCCCTGGCTCTTAATAACCCCGAGCAGCTTAAGGCAGTTCTTGCTGAAAGATCTGAGAAAAAGCAAAAGCGTCAGGAACTCATTATGAAGGAGATGCAGACTCTTTTCCCTGATCAGGCAGCAGAGATCTATCAGATGATAAATGAGTACTATCAGGGAGATACCACACTGGTTTCCAACAACTACATTCGTCCCGCTGAAGTAGGTGAGCTTATCTACGACATCAATGAAGCGGAAAGAGTAGCAAGTGAAGCCGGGAATCAGCAGACGGTAAAGAGGTCAAAGGAGGCTGAGGAATTCCTTAAATCCCTTAAGGAAGCCAGAGAGGAAGAAAGAAAGCCTAGACAGAGAAAAGAAGCCTTTGATCATCCGGTGGAGACCATTCACAGAAGGACAGAGAGTCTTACCACAGAAGAATTAAACGACCAGATAAATGAACTGCAGAATAATATCTCCAGACAGATAAACAAGGAGATCAGATCTGAGTCGATTACTCAGGACCAGGTAATAAACAAACAGCAGGTGGTAACAAATCAGACCACCCAATCAAATATCAGCGCCTACGATATTCAGAAACTCATCGAAAACGGCGTAAAGCATGAAATGAACACCATAAGCAATCAGGTAATGACAAGGCTCGAGCGCCAAATGAAAAACGAAAAGGCGAGACGGGGATATACCTGAAAAGCTTAGGAAAGGAGACCAGCCATGGCCGGAGCACTTAGCAATTTGTCTACCAGCATAAAGGGAATGTTTATGGATGGCGCCGGTGAAAAGGCAATCCTGTACATCTACCTTGCAGATTTTAATAAGATGGGAGTTATGAAGGATGAGATTACTGCCATCAAAAACCTGGAAAAAGGTCTTATGAAAAAGGTTAATTCTAAACTCAGCATCAATGATGTTGCTGAGGGTGCCAAGAGCGGAATACTGGATACTCTTATGAGCGTAATCGGATCGGGTGCAGGTGATAAGCTTGGCGCCACCTACAAGGAGACTATCAATTATCTGGGACAGGAGGATGAGAGCCTGGCAGGAGACCTGGAGGAGGGAATGAACACCTTCTTCAAGTTCAAGGTTCAGTACAATCCGGCCACCATAAGGCTTTCCTCAGTAAATGGTAGGATTCAGTCCAGAAGAGCTGATGAAGGTATTGATAACCTGAAGGTCTACAACTTCTCAGGAAAGAGCAAGCTTTCCTTCGACCTGATCTTTGATGACACTGACAATATGAATGCTTTCGGACTTAACGAGCTTTCAAATATGAACGTTACTTCGGCACTCAACAAGGCCGGCAGCTCTTTATTAAAGGGAAAAGAATCTCTTACCGGAGACTACAGTGTAAAGCCCAAGATGGATGCCATTTTATCACTTCTTTGTTCCAACATTACACAGGAAGTTGTGTTCTTCTGGTCGAAGATGGTATTTCGAGGCACCATAACAGACGTAAGCAACAGATTTACAATGTTTAACAGCAAGGGAAATCCCGTAAGAGGTGAGATGCACCTGGAACTGACTCAGGATAAGAAGAAGGTTGATCAGGGCTATGACGATTCCTACTGGGACAAGGCTTTCAACGACTGTTTCGAGGCAAAGAGCGATATGCCAGGTTTTGAAGGAGTTCACAGTTCTGCCAGCACATGGACAAATAACAGTTTGGTAAATATCAGTTTTTGATCCGGAGATTTTAGCGTATGGGAGTAATGGATGTCGTAAAAGATACTGCCGCCTCATATCTTGGAGCAGTAAAAAAAGCCGTTCTTATCATCGGTGATAAATCAGAATATAAGGTGGAATACCAGGAAGCGCCCAAACCAAGTTCCGGAATGGGCGGCGGAATGGGCAATGTAGCCGACGTTGGAGAGTTTAATACCAAGTCTGTTATGGGTTATGCAGCAAGATCTGCTGGTTTTTCCAGCGACATAGATGATGAGCATTTTACTTATTCCGGTAAGATCAAATCCTACAGATTTGAAGTTCAATTCAACCCGGACGAGATCACTATAAACGGTTACGGTGGTGAGGAATTGCCTGTCCAGAACTATACGAATCACAGGCAGCCATCATTGGACCCCAAGAATGCTTCAAAAAACCCGGGAGAGGATGGACTAAAGAGCCTGATACCGGGTTCACATATGGCTTCCACCGATACCCGTATTGATATGAATTTCAAGGTTTACTTCGACACAACTGATCCACAGGATGCATTCTATTCTGATAAGTTTACCTTAGGTCAGTCAAGCCTTATAAAGGGAGCTGTTAATGTAGGACTTGCAGCAACGGGTAATAAGAAAACTTCAGTTCAGAAGGAAGTTGAGGCCCTCAATGCCGTTGTAAGAGACCCAAATAAACGAATGTGTATCTTTGTCTGGGGCGATATGAAATATGAGGGGCTGTTAAACTCCGTAAACGCTGAATATACCATGTTTAATGTTAACGGTGAGCCCTGCAGAGCTGTGGTCTCCATCAACATGGTTCTCTATGATCAGAGTGAGTATGGTAAGAATATTGATAACTTCAAATCCATGTACAACAAATACTTCTATTCACCGACACCTTCTATACCCGGTGGCGTAAAGATGGGAATTGGCGTATAAACTATGGCTGCTATAGATCTTAACCAACTATATGAAAAATATGAGGCCTTTCATCAGCCTCTGGGAAGAGTCCTTTTAGGAGGTAATGACCCGGAGGAGAATAAGAAAGTCAAGGTTGCCGTCACAGACATTATGGTGGAAACCACCAGTGAACTCAAGGCAGGAATAGCTACCTTTTCGATACTGTATGCCTACGATACAAGCAGTGGAGCATTTCTGGTAGACGACCTGAAGAAATATGTGGCCCTGGGCACGGATGTAACTATATACCTTGGACACTCTACAAATGCAACGGTAGTTTTTAAGGGCTACATCGCCAAGGTGGATTTCGTTTATGACGCATCTTTTGCGGGAGATACGGTCATAAGGATCACGGCCATGGACGTAAAGGGAATTATGATGGCCAATAATAATTCCAAAAGACTAAAGGCCAACTATTACTCCGATGCAGTAAAAGAGATACTGGATCAGAGCACCTATCAGACCCTTAAGAACAACAACATAATAGATTCCATCACCATATCCGATACCCCTGATAAGCCGCCGGGAGGCGCTCCGGCAGGAGGCGCAGGAGAGAGTCCTGACAACAGGATCGAGATGGTGGCAGAAAGTGATTACGACTTTGTGGTCAAGGCTGCAAGGAAATTCAATTTCGAGTTCTTTACCGTGGGTGGAAACATAGCCTTCAGACAGGCCAAATCCAACACCCAGGAGCTGGCGGAGATTTATCCTTCCAGCATGATCCTTTCCTACGATATAGGTTATGACATCACCGGTCTTGTAGGTGAGGTAAAGGTAAGAACACTGGACATAGGAAAGGCCAGCAAAGTAGAGGTAAAGAAGAAAAACACCGGAAAGTTTTCCATTGGCTCCAAGGCAAAGCCACTGGTCTCAGGTCAGTCTTTCGTATATATTGATTCTTCCATAGAGACCCAGGCGGATGCAGATAACAGAGCAAACTACATTCTGGAGGACATTTCCTACAGATTAGGACACCTGGAGATGAAGCTCTGTGGAATGCCTGAACTTGTTCCGGGCAGATTCGTAATACTTAAAGGATTTGGCGCTGCTATTTCCAATAAGTTCTATATTACGGATGTGATCCATGAGTACAGTATGGGAGGCCTTTACACCACGAAGATCGTGGGTAAGGCAGCAACCCTTTGATCTTACAATAAAGCCGGGAGGATAAGATGCCTTTATTCGATATTGTGGATGATGTCGCCAGGCATCAGCTTGATAAAACTGAAATGTGGGATAACCGTATAAACGGCGTAATGGTCTGTACGGTTGTAAAGAACTACGACAAGGATAAGCAGGGCTTTGTCCAGGTCAACATCAACACCAGAGACTATGAGGAAAATAAGCTGGTGTGGGCCAGGATAGCTCTTCCCTATGGCGGGGATAAGTGGGGAGATTATTTCAATCCCGAGATCGGGGATCAGGTCCTTGTGGTGTTTGAACAGGGTATTATCGACAGGGCCTTCATCATCGGCGCAGTTCCCAAGAACAATTCAAGCTTCATGAAGGGCGCCTTTGATGAGGACAACAAGATAAAAAGAATAAAGACCAGAAACGGAAACACCATTGACATCATAGACAACAAGGAGGGAGAGGGGGACAACGACAAGATAACCGTTACAACCTCCAAGGAACTCCACAAGATTGAGCTTGATAACGAGAAAAAGAAGATCCTCATCTCCGACAAGGATGGGGAAAACAAGATAGAGATAAAGACAGAAAACGGCCAGATGGAAATACTGGCAAAGCAAAAGCTCACCATCAAGGTCGGTGACAACATAAAGCTCTTTATGAATGGCTCCAACGGAACGGTTTCCTTAGAAGCCACAAAGGTAAAGATGGAAGCCAGCAATACCTTCGAGATCAACTGTAACAACCGCGTCAATGTGGAGGGCGGAAATGTCACAGTGGCAGGAAACTCAATGCTTAAGGCAAAGAGCAGCGGACCTGTAACAGTCGAAGGGACACCAATAAAGCTTGGATAAAAGG
>DFGW01000074.1 GCA_002372465.1 Butyrivibrio sp. UBA3740 | reverse complement strand
GCTTCAGATTGCACAGACCAATAAAGAATTATCACACAATCAGGTTGACACTGTATTCCTTACAACAAACCTAAAATATTCGTATCTTAGCAGCTCGGTAGTAAAAGAAATTGCAAGCTATAATGGGGACATAACACCTTGCGTATCTGATTTTGTTGCCAGAGCTCTTTACGAGAAATACAATGTGAAATAAAGTCAGGGGGACTATAAAATGACCAGCAGAATTGAACAACTGATCGATGAGATCGAGACCTATATTGACAACTGTAAGCCACAGCCTCTTTCTCAGACCAAGATCATCGTTAATAAAGAAGAGATCGATGAGCTTCTTCGTGAGCTCCGCAGCAAGACACCTGAGGAGATCAAGAGATACCAGAAGATCATAAGCAACAAGGAAGCTATTCTTAATGACGCCCGCAAGAAGGCCCAGGAGCTTATTGATGAGGCTACTGTACATACTAATGAGCTCATCAATGAACACGAGATCATGCAGCAGGCTTATGCCCAGGCCAATGAGGTTGTTTCTCAGGCTGCCATGCAGGCTAAGGGCATCCTTGATAATGCCATGATCGAAGCCAACGATATGAAGGCTGCTGCTGTTCAGTACACAGACCAGCTTCTTGCTGATGTGGAATCAATTATTTCACAGTCAATAGATGCAACCAGCAAGCACAACGATGAGATCATCGAGTCTGTAAAGGCCAACAGCATCAATATTGTAAAAGAGGTTGCTCAGAACAATGACAGCATTCTTTCTGCATTGACACAGTATAGTGAAATCATCAAGTCCAACAGAGCAGACCTTAAGCAGTCAGCCGGTTCTTCAACAGCTGCCTATGTTCCTGAAAGCGGACAGGGGACTGATGGAGCAAGTGGTGGCGATTCAGCAGAACCATTAAACCTGGATATGCTTAACTGATATATTTAAATTTTATGAGCTGCCGCTTTTGCGACAGCTTTTAACTTATTTTGTGGGGAGAGTTGTATGAAAAGGGTTTTTGGTTTTTTCCTTTCTTTGTTTATTCTAATTGCTTCTTTAGCTCTTTTCCCTGGTACAGGTATTGAGGTTTACGCTTCAGGAAAATCATATAATATTGTTATTGATCCCGGCCATGGCGGAGAAGGAGACAAAAACCTTGGGGCCCAGTACAACGGCTTATCTGAAAAGGAACTGACCCTTAAGGTGGCAAAAGCCTTAAAAAGCGAGCTAGAGAAATATGACAATGTAAATGTTTATCTGACCAGGGATACAGATAGGCTTATAAGCTTGGAGGATCGTGCTAAATATGCAAAGAGTGTCGACGCTGACTTTGTATACAGCATCCATTTCAACGCCTCCGCGGCGCATGAGTTCTATGGTTCTGAGGTCTGGACTTCAGCCTTTGGCACTTATTATCAGGCAGGATATGATTTTGGGCAAATAATGGCAGGGGAATGGAGTGCTTTGGGACTGTATCAAAAGGGCACCAAGTCCAAGATAGGTAAACAGGGCCTGGATTATTACGGCATTATCAGGCACTGCGTTGCAAGGGATATTCCCTGTGTTATATTAGAGCACGCTTATCTGGACCATGGGTATGACGTTCCCAAGGTTAAGGGCGCTGATTTCTTAAAAAAACTGGGTGTTGCAGATGCTACTGCAATAGCCAAGTACTTTAGACTGACATCCTCCAAGACAGGTGCAGATTACTCGGGCTATACCTATGCTTCAGCTGCAAAGCCCTCATCAAAAGTCTACCAGGACGATACAGATCCGGAAATTTGTAATATCAAAATTCTGGCAACAGACCCATCCAGTGGCAACATACTTGTTGATATGGCTGCAATAGATGGACAAAGTCCCATCATTTACTTTAGCTACAGCTATGATGGAGGAAATACATATTCCCTTCTTCAAATGTGGGACAGGAGTAAGTCTGAACAGTCCTTTAACGTCAAGGTTCCTTCAGGAACTGTCGATCCTGTCATTGTCTGCAAGTGCTTTAATAATTTTGAAAAGTTTACCATCAGTAACGCTGTTCCTGTACAGGAAAGTTTTAGCTATTAAGGAAAAGAGAAATTGAGATTAGATAAGTTTTTAGGGGACCAGAATATTGGTACCAGGAAACAGATAAAGGAATATATCAAAAACGGGCGCTGTACCATAAACGGCGAAGTGGCCACTAAGCCTGATATACATATTGATGAGAATAAGGACGAGATTTCTTTTGACGGAGAGATTCTTTCCTACAGCAAATTCCATTACTTTATGCTCAATAAGCCTGCAGGCGTTGTTTCTGCGACTAAAGACGGAAAGTGCCAGACAGTGCTGAATCTTTTGGCAGGAGAGAATGTTAAGGATTTAAGCCCCTGCGGAAGGCTTGATATCGATACAGAAGGACTCCTTCTTTTAACAGATGACGGGGAGCTTATACATAAGCTCTTATCCCCCAAAAAGCACGTTGATAAGACCTACGAAGTACATCTTTCTAAAGAAATTTCGGAAAATGATATAGCAAGGCTTGAAGAAGGCCTTAATATTGGGGATTACAACGAAGACGGATCTGTTAAGATGACTCTTCCTGCCAGGGTAAAGGTCCTGCCAGATGATGAAGAGGGAAGGCCTTTGATACATCTTATCATTCACGAGGGAAGATTCCATCAGGTAAAGAGGATGCTTGAAGCTGTCGGCAATGAGGTTTTGTTTTTAAGGAGATTATCCATGGGAAGCCTTCAGCTTGATGAGGACCTTGCTCCCGGTGATTACAGGCCTCTCACCGATGAAGAAATATCAGATTTAAAGAAATAGGATTTTATATGAATAATAGATTTTTAGATGATTTTGAAGCTGTAATTTTTGATCTTGACGGGTCACTGGTTGACTCAATGTGGATGTGGAAAGCCATAGACTGCGAATATCTGCAGGGTTTTGGAATTGATCCCCCTAAGGACCTTCAAAAGGACATAGGAGGCAGAAGCTTTTTTGAAACTGCAAAGTATTTTAAAGACAGATTTGGTCTTGAAGATTCCATTGATAAAATTGGTGATGACTGGAACAGAATGGCCTGGGACAAATATACTCATGAAGTCCCCTTAAAAGACGGCGTATTTGAGTTTTTATCAGAATGCGACAAAAAGGGCATTAAGCTTGGTATAGCATCCAGTAATTCAACAGAGCTGATAGAACAGGTCCTGTCATCCCACGATATCAGGGAGAGGTTTGGAAGCATCAAATCCGGAACTGAGATCCTTAAGGGAAAACCTGCTCCTGATGTATACCTGGCAGTTGCCAAAGAGCTTGGAGTTGACCCTAAGAAGTGCCTGGTCTTTGAAGACCTTGTTGACGGAATAAAAGCCGGAAAAAATGCAGGTATGACAGTCGTTGCAGTAAGTGATGACTATTCAAGACACAGCGATGACCTAAAAAAGGAGCTGGCTGATTACTATATTGAAGATTACTGGGGATTTGTCTGATGAAGAAGATCTATAAGGGAGAATTTGGCTACATAGAATACAGAAAGAAAGTGGCCATTATAAGGACGGCAATCTGTCTGGCTATTGTTGCAGGGGTATTTATCTGTGGACTTGTTATTTACGGTTCGCAAAAAAATGCCTTTAGCATTATTGCTGCTTTATTATGCCTTCCAACAGGCTGGAGCGCAGTTAACCTTATCATGTTTTTAAGAGGTAAGGGCTGTAGTCAGGAGGACCACAGGCGTATAGAAGAGACCTGCGGAGGCCTTCTTATCCATTATGACCACATTATTACTTCCTATGACAAGAACTTTAATGTTGCTGCATCAACAGTACTTGATAAGAACATATGCTGTTATTCCGGCGACAGAAGCTACGATACAACAGACCTTGAGAAGCACATCAAAAAGATGATGGCCCAGAACGGCTATTCATCCTACAGCATTAAGGTATTTGATAATCTGGATAGCTTTTTGGACAGATTATCCCAGCTTGAAAAGCTGCGAAATGATAAGAACATCGACCCAAGAGCTATAGAGGATGCCTGGGTTCCGGGCACAGTTCAGACTCCTGCCTCAGTTCTTTTATCAATTTCTCTGTAAGGAAAACATATGAAAGAGATCACTGTTGGACCAAATGAAGAGGGAAAAAGGCTAGATTCCTTTCTTAAATCCTATTTAAAAGAGGCTCCCGGAAGCTTTATTTTTAAGATGCTTCGGAAAAAGAACATCACCTTAAACGGCAAAAAAGCTGATGGAAAAGAAAAGCTTTCAAAGGGCGATTCAATTAAGATATTTTTCTCTGACGAAACCTTAAGCAAATTCAGAGGAGAGAATACCGATACGGGATTTAAGAGTCTTGGCGATGCCATGAAAACCTTTGGAGAATTTCCCGTTGTATACGAGGATGACAATATCATCCTTGTTAATAAACCCTGGGGCGTTCTTTCCCAGAGGGCTGACAGGGATGACCTTAGCCTTAATGAATGGCTCATTGACTACATTTACAGCAAGGGTGAACTCACCAGGGAGTCTCTTACTACCTACAGACCCTCAATCTGCAACAGGCTTGATAGAAATACATCAGGCCTTGTTATCTGTGCAAAGACCCTAACCGGGGCCAGAAAGATGAACAGCATCATAAAGGACAGGTCAGTCAAAAAATTCTACAGGACTATTGTCACAGGACGGCTTGATAAGAAAGTTGACC
>DFGW01000231.1 GCA_002372465.1 Butyrivibrio sp. UBA3740 | reverse complement strand
CCGAACCAGTGCATCTTGGCTCCGGTGTGATAGAGCGGAGGAATGCAGAGGAAGTTGTCCTCATGGGTAGTCTCATGGTGTATAGCCTCCATCTTGGCTGACTGCATCAGCGCAGTGTGGATATGCAAAATAGCCTTAGGGAATCCTGTGGTTCCTGATGAGAAGTAGATAGCTGCTTCGTCCTTATCCTCGATCAGCACTCTTGGTGCTACTGAAGAGCTGTTGGAAACCTGCTTGTAGTAATCCTCCGAGTAGGATGGGCACTGGTCTCCCACATAGAAAAGAAGCATCTCCTTTTTGATCTTCTCGGCTATATCCTCAATTCTTCCTATGAACTCAGGGCCGTAGAAAAGGACATCTGAGTCGGAAGCCTTTAAACAGTAATCAATTTCTTCTGAAGTAAAGCGGAAGTTAAGAGGCACAGCGATGGCACCCGCCTTCAAAACGCCAAAGTATATCGGCAGCCACTCCAGGCAGTTCATAAGAAGGATTGCGCACTTCTGCCCCTTCTTGATTCCTCTTTCCATAAGCATATTAGCTACACGGTTTGCCTTCTCATCAAAGACTGACCATGTGATCTGACGTCTGTAATAGGATGTGGATGTGGGCTGGATAAGCTCGTACTCCTTCCAGGTAACCCTCTGCTCTTCCCTGATCTCAGGGTTGATCTCCACAAGTGCAACCTCATCCCCATAGAGCTTGCTGTTTCTCTCAAGTAAATCTGTAATAGGCATTGTCACCTTCTCCCTTCATAGCTTTTTTGCTCAGAGGCAAAGCCCGCCTCTCAATGCCATGCTTTAAAGCACTAAAGTAAAGTATACATAATAAAAATAAAAAGGTCAAATAAAAAGAAGTACCGATGCCTTGAGCGCACCGATACCTCTTTTAACTGATCTGCCTAGTTGGAAAGCGGATTCCCGAAAACTGTCTTGACCATCCATATCAGCAGAACAAAGACCAGGATAGGAACCAGGCAGGAAGCTACGATCATCACAGCAAGTGACTCCATCAGGCTTCCAACAAAGTTTGTTACCCGGTTTACGGTTTCCGTGGTGATGGTGGTGAATTCATTAAAGAAGCCGTCCTGAGAATCTCCGTCAATCTCCAGCTCGTTGTATTCAGTTATTGCGCCGTCTATACGATCCGACTGTGCATCGTAGATAAGGTCTGAGAGCTTTACGCTGGCAGGAACGATCATATAGATCACAATGCCGATCAGGGCGATCTTGCCTGCGATCACTTTAAAGCTCTTTTTATCCCAGATAAGCGCGGCGCAAAATATAAGGCAGGCCAGAGGAATAAGGAAAGAGAAGGTCACATATCCCGTGATGGTTATCATGAATTTCTCAAGGTAAAGAGCGCTGAGGATCACAAGGAAGTAGGTGGCAAGCTCTGCCAGCTGTTCTGCTATCGGAGTGCACATGTCCCCGGGAAGGAGTGACAGTGTCGCCGAAGTGGCTGCTGCCCCGCCCGAGAGTGTCATTACAGTCCCGACCTTTTCCTCAGTCTGCTCGATGGCGTGGGTATGGGTCTCGGGCGATGCTGCCCAGGGTGCAATCACGGTAAAAGAGACGACGGCAACCAGCAGGATAAGGACAATCGCTGTTATTTTCTTTAGATCAAATGTACTTGTGGATTCCATATTTCCCTCCCGATCACTGCTTGATGTCGATCTGATAATCCGAAAATGCGCTGTAGTTTCTGATAAATCCATTGATGAGAAGCTCTGCCTGTTCATCGGATCTTTCAAGGATTCCGCTGTCCAGGGCTTTCTGCCTGGCTGCCTCTTTAAACTGTCCAAGAGAAGCGTTGTAGTCCTCCATCTTCATTGGATTCCAGATGGAGTCCTTCTCCGAGAATACTTTAAAGGAGGATTCATCAATAGTCACCGTCTGTATTTCTGACGGAGGAATCTTTACCTCTATGGTCTTGGTGGCATCGTCCTTCTCCAGTTCAATCTTTTCAAAATCAATCCCTGCCGTAACAGAACCGTCATAGCTGTAGGCCAGTTCTGAAGAGGAATTGAACACACCCAGAACCTTCTTGTCCTTGGTATACTTCTCAACCTGGGTGAAATAGTATTCCTGGGTGATGAGAGTTCCCATGTTCCTAAGGCCGTCTTCAACAGTATCGACGCTGACTGTCACCAGGACCTTCTCCTTTTTGGGCTCCGCAGAAGCCTTGGCTGTACCGGCATCAATCTCATCAGAGGATTTCTGCCTTACGCTGTATACAATGCACAGCACGATCATTGCCAACATCGCGACACCTATCACCGACAGGTAAAAAATATTCTTTGGATTTTTAAGATTTCCCATACACAGCCTCCCTAAAAGAAAAAGACTCCGCCAGCTGTTTGACCTGCTGAAGCGGAGTCGAATTTTCAGAACTTTACAACTTCAGGAGCCTTGGTAAAAGAACTAAAGGTTGCAGTTGCGTCTTTCATATAGAAAACTTCAGTATTGCCATCGTCGGCCTTGTACATTCCCTGAAGTGAAGGGTATGCATCAAGCATAGACTGGCAAGCTGAAAGAGTGCTGTCCTCAACCAGTGTGCAGGCTATTCTGAGCCACTCGCCGTTCTTAAATGCACAGATCTCAACCTTTGGATTGGCGTGGATCTGTTTGGATACATCCTTTACCTTACCGGTCTGGATGTAGAGCCTTCCTTCATAGTTATTGACAGTACCAAAGGGTCTTACTCTGGGCTGATCCCCCTCAACAGTTGCAAGATAATAGGTTCCTGCTTCTTTCAAAAACTTCTCAACTCTTTCCATGCTATACCTCCATATTTTCACACAAAATGCTGTCACATAGATTAATTAAACCACGAAGTGCAGGGATGGTAAAGCCTAATTATAGGTGCAGATTCGTTCATAGCATCAGTACTTCTTTTTATTTGACCTTTTTCTTTTTATTATGTATACTTTACTTTAGTGCTTTAAAGCGTGGTATCGCATGCCGGTTGTTCAAATGTCGGCGCTTCGCGTCTTACAGCACCAAGCAATAACAGGTAGGAGGTTACAAAATGAACGACAACAACGCAAAGCAGCTCATGCTGGGCAATAAGGCTGTTGCCCGCGGTCTTTACGAAGCCGGAGTCTGCTTTATATCCAGCTATCCCGGGACCCCAAGTACTGAGGTCACTGAAGAAGCTGCTAAATATGATGAGATCTACTGTGAGTGGGCTCCCAACGAGAAGGTTGCCATGGAATCCGCCTTTGGCGCATCCCTTGCAGGTCGCAGAAGCTTCTGTGCCCAGAAGCATGTAGGCCTTAACGTGGCTGCCGATCCGCTCTACACCATGTCCTACACCGGTGTAAATGCAGGAATGGTAATCGTTGTGGCAGATGATGCAGGAATGCACTCATCCCAGAACGAACAGGATTCAAGGCATCACGCCATCGCTGCCAAGGTTCCTATGCTTGAGCCTTCAGATTCAGCAGAGGCCCTTGAATTTACAAAGCTTGCTTACGATATTTCTGAGAAATTCGACACACCGGTTCTGCTTAAGATGTGCACAAGAGTAGCACATTCCCAGTCACTGGTTGAGACCGGGGAGCGCAGTGTTCCTGATTTCCCATACGAAAAAGATATAGCCAAATATGTAATGATGCCCGGTAACGCCAAAAAGCGCCACCCCATCGTTGAAGAGCGCACCAAAAAGCTCATCGAGTTTGCAGAGACCAGCTCTGTAAACCGCGTAGAGATGGGGGATACCAAGGTTGGTATCATCACAGGTTCCACATCCTACCAGTACGTCAAGGAAGTTTTTGGGGACAGCGTTTCCGTCCTTAAGCTTGGCATGACCAATCCCCTTCCCGAGAAGCTCATAAAGGACTTCGCAGGAAAGGTAGAAAAGCTCTTCGTTGTTGAGGAGCTTGATCCCATTATCGAGAATCACGTTAAGTCCCTGGGCCTTGCCGTCACAGGAAAAGAACTTCTTCCTGTTTGCGACGAGTTCTCCCAGAACCTCATTGCAAAGCTCTTCGGAAAAGAGACTTCGGACTCCTTTGAACTTGACGAGGCAATTCCAATGAGGCCCCCTGTAATGTGCGCAGGATGCCCTCACAGAGGCCTGTTCTATACACTTAAAAAGAATAACTGCACTGTTCTTGGCGATATCGGATGCTACACTCTTGGCGCCGTTCCACCTCTTGGTGCCATTGAGATGACCCTTTGCATGGGCGCATCCATCGGAGCTGTTCACGGCTTTAACAAGGTTCGTGGTGCAGAGAGCGAGAAAAAGACTGTTGCTGTAATCGGTGATTCAACCTTCATGCACTCAGGTATGACAGGTCTTGCAAACGTTGCTTACAACCAGTCCAACTCAACAATAGTCATCGTTGATAACTCCATCACCGGAATGACAGGTCACCAGCAGAACCCTACAACCGGCTACAACATCAAGGGTGATCCTGCCGGAAAAATCGATCTGGAAGCCCTTTGCAAGGCTATGGGCTTTGACCGTGTAAGAGTTGTTGATCCCTACAACCTTGAAGAGTGCGACAAGGTCCTTAAGGAAGAACTGGCAGCTGAGGCTCCTTCAGTTATCATCTCAAGACGCCCCTGTGCCCTTCTTAAATATGTAAAGCACAATCCGCCTCTTAACGTAAACAGAGATAAGTGCGTTGGCTGCAAGAGCTGCATGAAGATCGGATGTCCTGCTATCTCCATGAAGGATGGCAAGGCTACCATCGACAACACACTTTGCGTTGGCTGTAACGTATGCAGTCAGCTCTGCCCTGTTGGTGCCTTTGTGTAGAGCACTTGGTGAGGTATTATCGAGCCTAGTGCGAACCAGTCACGTGCACTTAACAAGGTATTTTCGAGTTTAGTGCAGCGGGACAAGAAAAAAGGAGAAGAAAAATGAACACTAAGAACATTATGATAGTGGGCGTTGGCGGACAGGGCTCACTTCTTGCAAGTAAGCTTCTGGGACACCTTCTTATGTCCCAGGGCTATGACGTAAAAGTATCAGAGGTACACGGCATGAGCCAGAGAGGTGGCTCCGTTGTAACCTATGTAAGATACGGCGACAAGGTCTTTTCACCGGTCATCGACAAGGGACAGGCAGACTTCATTGTATCCTTTGAGATCCTGGAGGCAGCAAGATGGCTTCCTTTCCTTAAAAAGGATGGTCAGATCGTTACCAATACCCAGCAGATAGATCCTATGCCCGTTATCACAGGTGCTGCCCAGTATCCAGATAACCTGGTGGATAAGCTTAAAGCCACCGGAGCCAAGGTTGATGCCCTGGACTGCCTCTCACTGGCAGAGGAGGCAGGCTCTGCAAAGGCTGTAAACATCGTGCTTTTGGGAAGACTTTCCCACTACTTCGATTTGCCCGAAGAAGCTTGGATGAAGTCCCTGGAGGCAAACGTGCCGCCTAAGTTCCTGGAGATGAACAAGAAGGCTTTCGAGCTTGGCAAGAATCACGCGTGAATTGTAAAAAACATTTTGATTGAATTGGGAGGAGATAAAATGGAGCGATACTTTCAACAGGAAATTGAGTGCGCCCCTTATGAGAAAATAAGGGAGATCCAGTCTGAGAAGCTGGTAAAGCAGGTCAAACACGTTTGGGACAATGTTCCCTACTACCGCAAAAAGATGGAAGCAAAAGGTGTAAGTCCTGACGACATCAAGTCAGTGGACGACCTTCACAAGCTCCCCTTCCTCTCAAAGGCTGATCTCAGAGATGCTTATCCCTACGGCCTTTTGGGTGTTCCTAAAAGTGAATGTGTCAGGATCCATTCCACATCAGGAACCACAGGCAAAAGAGTTATCGCCTTTTATACACAGCATGACCTGGATCTCTGGGAAGACTGCTGCGCAAGAGCCATCATGGCTGCAGGAGGAACAGAGGATGACGTTTGTCACATTGCTTACGGCTTTGGACTGTTTACAGGTGGAGCCGGCTTAAACGGCGGTTCACACAAGGTTGGTTGTCTTACAGTTCCCATCAGTTCCGGAAACACCGACAGACAGATCATGTTTATAAAAGATCTCTCAGCTACTATCCTTTGCTGCACACCAAGCTATGCTGCATACCTTGGCGAGCGCATGCAGGAGCTGGGCTATAGTCCTGATGATATTCCTCTTAAGGCAGGTATCTTTGGTGCAGAGGCCTGGAGTGAGGAGATGCGCCAGAGCATTCAGAAGACCATGGGCATCAAGGCATATGATATCTACGGTCTTACAGAGCTTTCCGGCCCGGGAGTTGCCTTCGAGTGTTCAGCCCAGAAGGGAATGCACATCAACGAGGATCACTTTATCGCTGAGATCATCGACCCTGAGACAGAGGAAGTACTTCCTGAGGGAAGCCAGGGCGAGCTGGTATTTACTGCAGTTGATAAAGAAGCCTTCCCCATGATCAGATATCGTACAAGAGACATCTGCACTCTCACCAGAGAAAAATGCTCCTGTGGAAGAACCCACGTAAGAATGGGCAAGCCTATGGGAAGAAGCGACGACATGCTCAT
>DFGW01000079.1 GCA_002372465.1 Butyrivibrio sp. UBA3740 | reverse complement strand
ACGTACGAATCAGCTGTATTACTTGGTCTCATAATTGTATTTACCTAAAAAGGAGGGCATCAGTATGAAAGAAAAAATGACATCCGGAGAAATTGCAAAGCAGGCAGGAGTATCAACAAAGGCGCTTCGTATATATGATGAAAAAGGGCTGCTTAAGCCTGTTGGGCATTCCAATGGCAATTACAAACTCTATGACAAAAGCTCACTGATAATTCTTGAAAAGATAATTGCTCTTAAGCATATTGGATTTAGTCTTGAAGAGATCAAGAGCAGTCTTGAGAATGATGAACAGAGTTCTATAAGAGAAATCCTCGAGAAACAGCTTGAAATGATGAATCAGAAAATATATGAACTTCAAAATATCATTGTTATAAGAGAGAGGGTTAAGGATGGATAATATGCTCTTTCCGGAGAGTCAATAGAAGAAGCTGTCAGAAGAGAGGTTATGGAAGAAACCGGATGCCAATTGCAGAGGTGAAAGAGCTTCTTAGAAATAACCAGACAAAGGAAAATCTTGGACAATATATTTTAAATCCTCTATTATATATAGAAGGAACAATAGCAAGGGATGTTCGGGGGGATAAGGAATGACCTCGATTTACACCAAGCTCTTAAATAAACCACCAAAGGATTACTTACATGGCAAAGACAGTTAAGATGGCAGATATAGCCAAAAAAGTTGGAGTGAGTGTTGTCACGGTATCCAAAGCCCTCACGGGACAGAAGGGTGTCAGTGAGAGTACCCGTCAGCAGATCTTGAAGCTTGCTGACGAGATGGGATACATTCAGCCCTCCGCTGCTATCCGCAGTGAAACAAAGGGCCACAACATAGGCATTATCATTCACGACAAGTATTTTAGTAAATACAATTCATTTTATCTGCAAATGTATCAGATGCTCACAAGTCAGCTTGGTGCTCAGGGTGACTTTACTATTTTAGAGCTTGTAACCCATGACATGGAAAAAGAGCTGACGGCTCCAAATCTGCTTAAGGAAAACAAGATAGATGCCCTTGTGATGCAAGGCGAATTTACAAGGCAGTACTGTGAGTTTATAAAGAGTGTGGCAGGAGATATTCCTTTAGTATATCTAGATTTCTGCGATGAGTCCAGAGATGAAGTATCTGTTATATCAGACAGCTTCTACGGTTCCTACTACATGACCAATTATCTGTTTGAAAAAGGTCACAGAGATATTGCCTTTGTCGGATCTCTTTTGCAGACAACATCCATTACCGACAGATATCTTGGATATGTAAAGTCCATGATGGAGCATGGCATTCAGGTAAGACCTGACTGGCAGATTGAGGACAGAGATAAGAATACCGGAATCATCTTTGAACCTGATAAGCTCCCGCTTCCGTTGGAGCTTCCGTCAGCTTTTGTATGTAACTGCGATCTTACAGCAGGAGTACTTATTAAGAGGCTGGAGAAAGAGGGATACAAGGTTCCTGAAGATTTCTCGGTAGTAGGATATGATAACTTTATCTTCCCGGGAGTATGTGATGTGGAGATAACCACTTATGAAGTAGATATGCTTGTTATGGTGCAGAAGGCAGTTTCCTATCTGACATCTCTTTTAAAGGGAGAGGATGTGAAAATGGGAACACATATTATTACGGGACATCTCATAGAAAAAGCCAGTGTGAAAGCTCTTAGCTGATGCTAAGAGCTTTTGTTTTTTCTGTATTCGGCAGGTGTCTGAGAGGTTTCTCTCTTAAAGAGCTTGATAAAATGACTGGTGTTGGTGATGCCAACGTCGTACCCAACGGCATTTACCGTTATATCTGTCTGCTCAAGAAGTGTCTTGGCCTGCTGGATCCTGACGTTGTTGAGATACTGAAGAGGTGAGTGGCCGTAGTAGTTTTTGAACTCACGACAGAGCCTGTATTTACTTACAAGGAGCCTCTGCTCAAGGTTATCTAAAGTAATAAAGGTGTTATATTCCTGATCTAGAATGGACTTCATCTCCTGGATATAACTCGGTATACCGGGAGTGGCTGAGGGGGCAAAGGCCTTTGAACCTGCCAGATAACCTTCTGTGAGAATGTCGGTAAGGATTCTTGCCCTTAGAAGCTCTGAGTCCGCTCCCTGCCTTAGCAGCAGCCTTTGCAGGTAGGAGAGCTGCGTTCCTATATGCTTTTCTTTAAATTCTATAACCTTAGATGAATGTTCTGTATATAATCTTAAGGATTCCCCCGATAACAAAAACAAGTGAAAATAGCATGGAGTACTTTTTGTGTCAAAGCGGAAATTCTCGTAGGGCCTTAGAAGGATCATGCTTCTTTCGGGCATTGTTATGCTGTCTTTTGTCTTGATCAAGGCATCCCCTTTTTCGATATATAATAATAAATAGAATGGATTATCGATACATTCAAAGGTGGTTGGGATACCGTAGGTAATGGCTCCTCCAAAGACTGCCCGGAGGATAAGAGGATCTAAAGACTCGCAGCCACAGGCCATGAATCTCTTGGTGTCAAGAACATCGGTAAAAGACGTACCACTACCGAAGAGTCTGTGGAAACGGAAGATATTATTCAGTTCATCGATCGTGGTGTATTTAGCCGGTGTCATGATATTACTCCTGTTTATGGGAACATTATAGTAAGTAAATAGGGAAATATCAACCTGAAATCAACTAAATCGTTTAAGCTAGTTAGGTAAAAAGAGCTAAATAATTAAGTAAAAAGCTCAAAAAGCGGCAGATAAATTCATATTCGCAAGAATAAGTTATAAAACGCAAGAATAATAGATGATTAAAAAAAGTAAATAATGTATTCTTCAATCAGTAAATGAAACAGGAGCTCAATAAAAGGAGGATGAATATGAAATTGAAAAGAGCTTTAGCGGTTACACTTATTACAATCATGGCAGCAGGTACGGTTGCCTGCGGGGAGACAACCGCATCTGAAAGTGGTCAGGAGACAGGTGCAGTAGCACAGGCAGAAGACGAGCAGGTAGCTGCAGCAGATGCACCTTCATCTGAAGCAGAAGGCATTAAGTCTTATGCCGATCTTGTTCTCGGTGAAGACTTTACTGATCTTAATACAGAGATCTCTTTCTTCAGCAACAGAACAGACCTTGATTCAGAGGATTATGGCGGAGTTACATGGAAGGAATACATTGAGGCCTTCAATGCAGTTTATCCTGATATCACAGTAAACGTGATCACAGATACAAACTACGCAGAGGATGCCAAGACACACCTTCAGTCAGGAGACTATGAGACAGTAATCCTCATTCCTGCAATAGATAAGGCAGACCTTTCTTCGTACTTTGAGCCATTTGGAACTCTTGATGTTATGAACGGACAGATCAACTACGCTGATCACTGGGAGTACCAGGGTGAGGTTTATGGAGTACCTTCAACAGCAACAGCTCAAGGTATCGTATACAACAAGAGAGTGTTTGAGGAGGCAGGTGTAACAGAGCTTCCAAAGACTCCTGAGGACTTCATCGCCGCTCTTAAGAAGATCAAGGAGCACGATGCTTCAATTATCCCTCTCTACACCAACTACGCTGCTGGATGGACAATGGGAAGCTGGGATGATTACACAGGAATCAGTGCAACAGGTGATGTAAACTACACCAACGGAACACTTCTTCATGAGAAGGATCCTTTCAGAGATTATGGCGATTCAACCCACCCTTACGCTGTATACAAGATTCTCTATGATGCAGTTGCACAGGGACTTACAGAGGATGACTATTCAACAACTGACTGGGAAGGCTGCAAGGGCATG
>DFGW01000235.1 GCA_002372465.1 Butyrivibrio sp. UBA3740 | reverse complement strand
CTCCAGTTCTTTATAATGGAAAAGAGATGCTGCCAGCGCAGCGTCCGCCCCACCTTTTGTAAGTGCATCGTAAAAATGCTCTAAGGTCCCGGCTCCACCGGAAGCAATAACCGGCACTGAGACAGCATCTGCAACTGCCCTAGTAAGCTCCAGGTCGTAGCCGGCCTTTGTGCCATCACAGTCCATGCTGGTAAGGAGAATCTCTCCCGCCCCCAGGTCCACAGCTCTTTTAGCCCATTCTATGGCATCTATTCCCACGTCAATCCTTCCGCCGTGCTTGTAAATATTCCAACCGCTGCCATCAGCTCTTTTCTTGGCATCTATTGCCAGTACCACGCACTGGCTTCCGAATTTATCAGCAGCCTCAGCTAAAAGCTCAGGTCTGTCTATTGCAGCAGAATTCATTGAGACCTTGTCAGCGCCTTCCCTGAGGATTGCCCTTACATCATCTACTGTCCTGATTCCACCTCCTACCGTAAATGGTATGAAGACTTTTTTAGCCACTTCTCTTACCATATCTGCTACAGTGGCACGTCTTTCATTGGATGCAGTGATATCAAGAAAAACAAGCTCATCAGCTCCAGCCTTTGAGTATGCCTCTCCTACAGCCACCGGATCTCCGGCATCCTGCAGATTAACGAAATTTATTCCTTTAACGACCCTGCCATTATTTACATCCAGGCAGGGAATGATTCTTTTTGTAAGCATGCCCTTACACCTCCAGGAAGTTCTTAAGTATCTGCATCCCAACCTCCGCGCTCTTCTCGGGGTGGAACTGGCAGGCAAACACATTACCGCTCTCAACTGAGGCGTCAACAGTTACCGAATAGTCTGTTGTAGCTGTAACTATGCTTCTGTCCTGCGCTTTAAGGTAATAGGAATGAACAAAATATACATAGGCTCCCTCATCAATCCCTTTAAAAAGTCGTCCCTTATTTGGGAAGGTTAGATTGTTCCAGCCTATCTGCGGGATCTTATATAAGTTGCCCTCCTTATCCTTTGGTGGCATCTGCAAAATTTCACCACGCAAAATGCCCAGGCCTGCAACATTATCTGATTCCTCGCTGTAATCAAATAATAATTGCTGACCCAGGCATATTCCCAAAAAGGGCACTCCCTTTTTAATCACTTCTTTTATAACATCTTCAAGACCGTATTCCCTGATACGGTTCATGGCGTCCCCAAAGGCACCTACTCCGGGAAGAACTACGTGATCCCCCCTGTAGATATCCTCAGAATTTCTGGAGACAACAGCCTTTGCTCCAAGATAGTCAAAGGCCTTCTCTACGCTCTTTATATTGCCGGCATCATAGTCAATGATTGTAACCACAGTGCATCTGCTCCCTTCAAAAGTGTAGATGCTCCAAAGCAGTTATGACTCAATTGTTCCGACAATCTCCATGAGTCTGATAGTATAATCTCTATCCTTCTTGATGGAGTTAATCTCAGCAATATCAGCTTCTGTGAGACCATAACCCTCTGAAAGCAACGATACTATACTATCGTACACGCTATTAACTTCAGTTGCAACACTATACTTTTCTGCTTCTTCCAGCAGATCCTCCTGATTTCGCATCGCCATAAGTAGCATATCCAGAGCCTCTTCCTTCATATTCATGGCCGTATAATTCTCATAGCCATCAAGGTATCTCTGGGCCCAGGCAAGGACTCTTGACTGTTCATAGATAATGGTCTCGTCCTCATTCTTCTCTTTTCCATAGAGCATCTTATAAGCGGTTGTATATTCCTTGTGGGTATAAGCTGAAGCTGCTCTCTGGGATGCTATTCTGTTAGGAAGAACTACAGCAGGTATGCAAACCAGTACTCCAAGGCTTACCGCAAATATGAATGCCAATGCCACTTTCTTAGGAGAAATAGCCTTCTCCGGAACACCGGGATCCTTAGGCGGCTTTGGTTTCTTCTCCTTCTTGGGCTTTGGCGGCTTTTTCTCCTTCGGTGGCTTTTCCTTCTTGGGCTTTTCCTTTTTAGGCTTCTTTTCCTTCTTCTCTTTCTTTTTCTTTCCGCCCTTAGCAGGAGTGCCTTCTTCACCAAGCTCATTAAGAACCTGCTGATTTTCATCGGTAAGGCTTGCAAGACCTTCGCCATCAGGCTCCTCATCCTCTCTTGTAAGAGCCTTGATCAGTCTGGCAAAAAAGCCTTCCTTCTTTTCTTTCTTCTCTTTCTTCTTACCTTTTGGCTCATCTTCGTCCGAAGATTCTCCGCCA
Organism: Butyrivibrio sp. UBA3740; assembly: GCA_002372465.1. Lineage (GTDB taxonomy): Bacteria > Bacillota > Clostridia > Lachnospirales > Lachnospiraceae > Butyrivibrio. The sequence continues at coordinate 3,780 of DFGW01000235.1, read as the reverse complement.
CTGCTTCTGTCCGGAATAGAAGCAAGTTCATCGAGCGATGGCTCTTCAGCTCCTATGTCGCCAAAGCCATCCTCGGTAAGAGCACTTAATATATCTTCCTTGGGTATCTCTGATTCTTCAGCATGTCCGGATTCCTCATCCTGTTTTGCTGTACTCTCGATATCCTCAATCTCATCATTGGCAAGACTGTTCATGAGAGCATCCAAATCCTGCATGGATACTTCATCGTTCCCGGCCTCCTCACTGGCAGCGGCGTTAGATTCTGCAATATCAGCAAGGGCAGCAACTTCTCCGTCAGTGGCACTTGAATCTGCCTCTTCACCTCCCAGGAGATTATCAAGACTTGCTTCAAGAGCATCCAGATTGAAGTCATCTTCAGACATTTCATCCAGAGTCATTTCAGCTGCAGGAGGAGTTTCTTCTGCAGAATTGTCTTCTGCAGGAGCTTCTGGAGGAACTTCTGCTGGAGCTTCTTCTGAACCGGCTTCTGCCGGAGCATCTTCAGCCGATGGTTCTTCCCCACTAATAGTCTCATCAGTCATGCCTGCCTCAGCCATAAGATCATCCAGTGACAGATTATCCAGGTCAGATAAATCTCCGGAAGGCTCAGCCACAGGTTCTTCTGCCACATCTTCATTTGCGGCCCCATCCATGGCAGCTTCCAGATCGTCCAGATTTAGTTCCTCTTCCTTGATGTTATCAAGAGCATCATTCAAGCTTTCCTGAACAGACTCATCGGAAGGAGCCGTAAGATCGTTATCAGGCATATCATCCAAAAGATCTGTGAGGATCTCTTCAGGAGTCTGATCTGCATCAGTATCCTGCTTGGATTCAAGAATAATCTCATTATCCTCCGGAAGCGAAACCTCCGGAGCCATTTCTAAAAGAGCATCATCCCCCTCCTCAAGGTCAACGATTGGGGATGCTACAGGGTTAGCCTCAGGTAAAGGCGCCTCTTCTGCTCCAGGTCCCTTATCCGAAACCGAAGACTCATTAAACTTCCCATTTCTTATTTCTTCATCAAGTCGCTCTGCATCAGCGATAGCCTCATCCAGAGCAATTTCCTCAGGGTCACGGACATCATTTGCAGTTGGAGTTCCCCCCACAGTAAATGTGGGAATATCTGCATCTGTAGGAGTTTCTATGTCATCCAGAAGATCAGCCATGGCTTCATCAACCATTACTCCACTGTCCAGTTTATCCAAAAGACTGCCAATCTCACCAAGGTCCTTATTGCCGTTAGAATTATCTACAAGCGCACCAATATCCCCTGAACCATTGCTGGATGATCCAGAGGCTTTTCTGCCGGACATTCTGCTAAGAGCAGATTGCGGATTGCTGTTATTTGATTTTTGAGCGGAATTCAGAAGGCTGTCCAGGTATTCTTCGTCGTTTGACTTCATAGACCTTCACTCTCCTGCAATATATAATCGACTGAATTCATCTTAACGGACACAGTCTTTTCTTTTATCTCAGGGGTAGTCTGATAGAGCTTTTCGTGAACTCTAAGAAGCTGTGACTTGTTGTTTACAAAAGTCATCTTCTCAAAAGGCCATCTGATGACTGTAGGATAATCAAGTGAGACCCCCAGCTCAATAAACAAAAGATTACTTCCTACAGTTCCTGACAGATATTTCATGTACATATCCCAATTTGGAAGATATGCACTCTCATTATATTTAATATTACTATATTCCAGCCTCTTTTGGTTAAGATAAAGTTCTTTTCCATTAAAAATCGGTTTATTAAATTGCTCTTCTTTATCAAAAAGGCCATTATTTGTAGTGACAATCTCATGGATTTTTTCCACAAGATCCATGAAATCCTTACATTTTGGAGCTTCCATAACAGGGTCTTCAGAATCTGAAGTCTGTAGAAATCTGTACGTGCCACAGGGATAAACCGAGAACTTTTCATCAAATCCGTTTAGCAGCGCATCCTGTATCATAAGCTCTGAAATAAGGAAGTATCTCTTTTCCCCTATTAACTCCCTAAGAGCTTTATAAGCCTTATCTATAGTTGAATCATTGTTATAATAAGCAAATTCAAATTCTACTACCGGTAAAACCCATTCATTTCCGGGAACTTTACTGTACTTAATAAGACCACTGTATCTTTCATCCCCACTTATACCGTTTCTTACCCAGTTCCATTCATTCCCAATCCCAACAACAAGCTGATCACAGTCAGCTATGTACTCTTTTAATCTCTTTTCCATTCTCCTCTTTTTCCAGTCTAAAAAAATTACTCCCCTCACCGTGACAGTCATTGAAAACGTGTTTCATAACTGAGAGGCAAAGGGAGTCTTAGTCAGTTAATATTAACCTGCAGATGCATTAACCAGTTCATCGATTACAGAAACAAGATTACCAATCTCCGGCTTTGATAACTGTCTGTCTGCTCCAAGGGATTCTCCCTTTCTTCTCATTTCTTCATTAACGAGAGATGAGAAAATGATAAGAGGTATGTCCTTAGTAGCATCATCACTCTTAACGAGCTTTGTTAACCTGTGACCATCCATGATAGGCATCTCAATATCGGTGATGATACATTTGATCTTATCAAGCTCATTTCTGTCTTTACAAGCTTTGATATAATCATATGCAAGCTTACCATTCTCAAAGTGTCTTACATTATTATATCCTGCCTTATTGAGGGAATCTACAATCAGCTTATTAAGAAGCTGGGAATCCTCAGCAAGGACAATTGGAACCTCATTCCTGGGACGCGAGCCTATTTCTGCAAGAGCGTCCATATTAAGACCTGTATTAGGATTAATATCAGATACAATCTTCTCGAAGTCGAGAATAATGATAAGCTGATTCTCAAACTTGATGATACCTGTAGAGATACTCTCCTCAGCCTTAGAAATTGTGGCATTAGGCTTGATGATATCAGCCCAGGATACTCTGTGGATACCAACAACAGAATCAACATGGAAAGCAATATCCAGCTTGTTGAAATTGGTAATTATGAAAAGGCCCCCAGCCTTGGAAGCACCACGCTGTAGGCAGTTCCTAAGGTCTATAGCAGTGATCATAGTATCACGTGGCATAAAAATACCTTCGATACTGGGATGAGCATTTGGTACAGGAGTTACTTCCTGATACACAATGATCTCTTTGATCTTCGCTACATTTATACCATAGCAATGATCATCGATCTTAAACTCAAGGACTTCAAGTTCGTTGTTACCACTTTCAAGCAGGATTTTTGATTCCATTCTTCTACCTCGCGCAAAAAAAAATTAAGTATGTGACACGATCAAAACAGAAAAAAATAACATAAAACCGATTGAAAATCTATTAAATATCCTTTTTTAGTATAGCATAGTTTTCTGAAAATAAATATAAAAAAACTAAAAAGACGGGCATTTGTCCGTCTTTTTAGAAATCATTTATAAGTTTTTTATAATTATACTTTCAAAACCGAACACTGAAATCTCTTGATCCACCTATCTTGCTTTTTGGATAAGCCCTCGACCTATTAGTACACATCAGCTGAACATGTTACCATGCTTACACCTTGTGCCTATCTAACCTCGTACTCTCCAAGGGGTCTTACTCCATAATGGAGGGATATCTCATCTTGAGGGGGGCTTCACGCTTAGATGGCTTCAGCGTTTATCCCTTCCGGACGTGGCTACCCAGCCTTATGCACCTGGCGGTGCAGCTGATACACCAGCGGTCCGTCCATCCCGGTCCTCTCGTACTAAGGACAGCTCCTCTCAGATATCCTACGCCCGCGCCGGATAGGGACCGAACTGTCTCACGACGTTCT
>DFGW01000013.1 GCA_002372465.1 Butyrivibrio sp. UBA3740 | reverse complement strand
GGCAACCTCCTTGATGATCTCAGGATGGAGACTCTGCTTCTTAAGCTCAGCCATGTACTTATCGTCGATCTCTTTTCCGATGGAGATATAAAGACCGTTCTCAACAGCCTCGTCCTTATCCATGGTCTTGCAATCGCTGTATTCCTTGATAGCAAATACTTCTCCGATTATTCCGGTATCGTGAGGAGGAGTGACCTGGGCTCCGTCCTCCCAGTAAACCTTATATCCGTTATATTCAGGAGGATTGTGAGATGCAGTTACCATAACGCCTGCGATGCATCCAAACTCACGAAGAGCAAATGAAAGCTCAGGTGTGGGGCGAAGAATATCGCTGACATAAGCCTTAATGCCATTGGCAGCAAGACAAAGAGCTGTCTCATCGGCAAATTCAGGTGAAAATCTTCTGCAGTCAAAGGAAATGGCAACGCCCCTCTTGGCAGCGTCAGGTCCACCATGCTTCTTGATATAGTTTGCAAGACCCTGAGAAGCCTTACGTACAGTGTACTTGTTCATTCTGTTGGTACCTGCTCCGATTACCCCGCGAAGTCCACCGGTACCAAATTCAAGCTCTCTATAGAATCGATCCTCAACTTCTGCCTCATCATTCCTGATGGAGAGAAGCTCCTTTTTGGTTTCCTCATCAAAGTAGTCATCGTTCAGCCAGTACTCCAGCTGCTTTGTTGCTTCACTCATTCTCTTTCCTCCTATATGTTATTGTGCTTTACAATACTTTTATCATGCCGGGACTGCTTCTTAAGTCCTTTTTAAAGTATACCACAATAATGTGGCAACTTGTCCACATTACTGAGTGCGCAGGCTTGAATAACCTTCTACGTTAAGACTGAAATCACTGCGGTCCAGAGAAAAGTTGGGATTGTAGTAAGGGTCTCCCTTATCAAGTACTTCCTTCCACTTGGTACGGAAATGCTCGGACTCCTTCTCGTAGCGTTCTGCATTCTTGCCTTCAAGGTCAAGACCACGGGACAAGGACTCGTAGTGGTAGAGCTCTGCAAAGGGAGTGAATACGTTAAGATATCCCTTCTCCCTGAGCTTAAGGCAAAAGTCCACGTCGTTGAGACTTACACGGAAACCTTCATCAAAACCGCCCACCTCGTCATACTTGGCTCTTGAAACCATAAGGCATGCGCCGGTCACCGCGCTTACATCCTGGGCATAGCAAAGACGCCCCATATATCCAAGGTTCATGCCGGCCTGACCGTAATGTGAATGTCCTGCAGTCCTGTGGGCCCCAAGCTTGAGCACAACCCCTGCATGCTGGATCTTCCTGTCAGGGAAATAGAGCTTGGCTCCGACTGCACCCACGTCGCTACGCTGTGCATACATCAACAGCTCCTCCATCCAGTTCACAGTGATGACCTGGGTGTCATTGTTAAGAAGGATGATATACTCGCCGGTTGACCTGGCAACTCCGTAATTTACAACAGCAGAGTAGTTAAAAGAGCCATCGTCTGTATTACCTGGGACCTCCCCTGCAGCCTTGGCAGCGGTATAGTCCACAACCTTAACAATATCCTTCAGAGCGCCGTTTTTGAGTTCCTCGTAATAACCACGAATCTCGCTCCCCTTGGAGTTATTCTCAACAACGATGATCTCGTAGTTGTCGTAAACCGATTTCTCATAAATGGAATCAATACATCTTCTCAGATCCTGTGCATGCTCGCAGTTGGGGATAACGATGGATATCTTAGGTGTTCCCTTAACCTCATAGGTGATCTTGAAGATGGTCTCAAAGGCTCTTGTGCTGGTGATCTTAAAATGGTCATAGCCGTGGCGGCGAAGGTGATCGGCCACAGCTCCCTTGGCTGCATCAATGGCATAGGGCTTTGCGTTTATGTCAGAGGCAACAGAACCTGCATGGCTTCTCCAGTAATAAAGGAGCTTGGGAACATGTACGATGTGCTGTGCCTTGTCTGTGAGACGAAGGATCATGTCATGGTCCTGGCTTCCGTCAAACTTTGTCCTGAAAAGCTCAGTGCCCTCTAAAAGACTCCTCTTGAACACACTGAAATGACAGATATAATTGTTGGCCCTGAGGTTATCTATAGCGTAGTCAGGCTTGAAATGCATGGTTATCATCCTGTTGATGTCGTCGCCCTTAAAGGTGGTCTCATCACAGTAGATGTAGTCTGCATTCTCCTCGTTTATCGCCTTTACATACCAGTACAGTACTTCCGGATGAAGGATGTCATCGTGGTCAAAAAGACCTATGTACTCTCCCTCGGCCAGTTCCAGGCAATGATTGGTATTGCCGGAAATGCCTTCATTTCTCTCAAGCTTCTGATACTTGATCCTGCAGCCCATGTCACCGGTTTCAGTGGCTTTTAACCTGGCCTTGGGATTTGCCTGATATTCCTTGACAATAGCAGACACCTGACCGATATGCTCAGCATCTGAGCCATCCGCAAGACACAGCTGCCAGTTGGAATAAGTCTGATTAAGTACTGACTCTATCATGTCCCTAAGGAACTTTTCCGGTGTATTGTACAAAGGTACAAGAATGGAGATAAGAGGCATCTTCTCGAATACAGCGCTCTCCTGCTCCTTCCTTGTCTCCTCAGAAGGAAAGCTCTCTGTTCCATAATGTGTCATTGCCTTCTTCTCGATCTGTTTATACTTTATCTTAGCCACAACGCCTTTAAGAGAGCCCTGGTTCCTGAGTCTGTCCCTCTGCCTGATCACCCAGTGCATGGTGTTACGGGCAGGAGTCGAAGCCTTCCAAATCGGATTATTCTTGATACGATTCAGCTTAAACTCTAAATCCTGGTTTTTATCCTCAAGCTCGGCAATGCGCCCCGCCAGATCCGCAGTCTTCAGTTTTTCCCGCTCGTAGGCGGCTTTATAATCCATTTCCTTATTATCTGACATAAAACATCTCCAAATAAAACGTTCATACTTTTGAGGTGATGCAATGCCTCATGCAAGCATGGCATTGTATCACTTTGCCGGTCTTATTCTAAGTATATTTGGCACCCAGTTAACAAGCTTAAGCCTGCTGGTCTTGTCGATAGCCAGCATTCCGATCTGGTAATAGCCGGCAGGCAAAAGACCTTTTTCAATGCGCAGCTTATACCCCGTAAGATCCACATTAACCTGATCTCCCAGGCGCACACGGATGTCGGGCCTGTACCATACGTAGGGCGTAAAGCTGTAGACTTTTGGTCCTACAGGACCTGCTCCGTCCTCGTAACGCTCTACAAGACGCAGCAGCAATTTCTTTTCAAAAAGAGCATTGTCTGACCCGATGACAAAGCTATAGCCCTTGAGGAAGTACCCTTCCTGATTGCCCTCAGCCGTAACACCGTAAAGCCAGTTGTCCATGGTTCCGTTATACTCACAGCCAACACGAAGGCACTGATCCTCACGGGCTCCGCGGATTCCCTTCTCATGAATGGTAACGGTGGCATAGGGTATATCTTCAACGGGAGTGTAATCCTCCCTTGGAATGATGGCCGAAATAGTCTCATCCTCTGTAAGGTGCGGACTGTAGAATGGATCCTTGTTGTAGAGGTGAGCATGCTTTCTCATCAGAGTATCACCCTCCCCCGCCAGTCTTTCCATCTTCTTGGGATCCAGATTATCAAGGCCACGGGTCAGGGACTCGTGATGATACAGATAAATGTGATTGCAGCAGACATTGTAGTAGCCACGCTCATGTATCGAATAGCACAGATCCACATCGTTGAAAGCCACCGCCAGATCCTCAGGAAAACCGCCCACATCCAGGAACTTCTTCCTGTTGACCAAAAGACATGCAGCCGTAGATCCGATCGTATTGTGAATACCTCTGTTATATCCAAAGTAATGGTTCTTGTTATCGTGCATCTTCTGGAGCTTGTGAACCGGTCCCCGGCGCACATTTGCAATTCCTGCGTGCTGTATAAGGTCAGTGTCAGGATAGATGAGCTTGGCTCCAACCACGCCCACGTGCTTAAGCTGCGCCTGAGAGAGCATCTCACGAAGCCATCCTTCCTTGGCGCACTCTATGTCATCGTTCATGAACAGCAGATACTCGCCGGTGGAATTTTTAACTCCCTGATTGCACATGACAGAGAAGTTAAAATCCTGAAGTTTGTATATGTAGTTGATCTTGGTAAGTCCGTTCTTCCTTGGTGCACGGGAAGCATAAACGCCGTATTTCACTCGGTTTGCTGCCGTGGAACCATTATCAATAATGACGATATCGTACTTGATATTGTCATCACCTGTAGTCTCAATTATTGAATTAAGGCACTGCTGAAGTATCTCAGGGTGATCCTTGGATGGAATAATGATGCTTACAGTGGCAGGGGCAAGGAGCATGTGCCTGGAAGAATGGAAGTTCCTTCCGTAGAACACATCCTGCTCAGGGTTACGATGAAAGAGAACTTCCCTTATGTGACCAATGGGAAACTCAAGACCGGTTCTTTTACCGAAAGCATGCTCGTGTATTGCCAGCATGCAAAACAGTACGTCTGCAGACAAAAGAGAGGCCTCCAGTCCTGTCTGTTCAACCGAGCCCTTTTTGTGGGCTGTTCCCCCCAGCATTCTCACTGCGCTATCATATTCACTTGAAGATTCATGCATGGTTTTCGCCCTGCATGCAAAATAACTGCCTATATAAAAGGCATTAAGATATGAATCAGGTGACCAGTCGGGCTTGAAGTAAGGGTGGATGTACTTTCCTGCCTTGGAAAGCTCGTCCTCGTCTCCGTAAACTACGTTGTGCTCCGGGTGGGCAATGAAATACTGTTTGACCACCTCAGCGGCCTTTTTGACCAGTTTTCCTTTGGGACTTACAAAGAGATAGACTACGTTATCGTCCTTTTTGGTATCCTGTACTTCCCAGACTTTTCCGTACGGAATGACCTTTACGGTAGGCTCCGGAAGCTTTTTGGGAATCAGCTCCCCGTTCTCAGCAGTCTCATACTGAACAGGTGCCTCTGCGCGCATCACCGGTTCTTTTTCCCGGTCACGCTGCCACTTGTCATAGGCAGAAGACTTTGATGCAAGCAGCTTGTTGTATTTAGTTGTCCTCCTCCTGGCCAGAGCCCCTTTAACTGCGCCTTTGAGCATATCCCCTTAATCCCACTCCTCGTCTCGGTAGAATCTCTCCTCCCGTTTTTGCATGATCTTTTTCCCGATCTTGCCAAGGATATTTCCATTCTTTCGAGGTGTCTCTTTTTCCTCGACATGCACTGACTCCACGATGGCGTCCGCCGAATTCTTGGGTATCAGGGTTGTTAAAAGAGATATCTCAAAATGATTGCGTTCCTGAACACTTACGTTATTGCCCGAAAGACCAAACTCGATATTAGGGTCATCGGTATTGAAAACAAAGGAGTCATCGGAAATCCACTCGCCGTTGACGGGGTGGATATCGATGTTGCAGGAAGAATCAGCTACAGGCTTCCCGTTCCAGGTAGCATCAAGGATAGTGACAATACACGGAGCAAAAGCCGGGTCAACACGAACAGTCCTGCAGTCCTTTGGAACCCTGATATCAAGGTTTATCTCATTCTTGTCATCGTAGCTCTCCTCAGGGAAGAAGGAATCATCCTCGGAGTAGCCCTCGCCCAGATCCATATAGATCTGAACGCAGTCGTCCGGTCTGGCAGCTGTATCAGTCCCTATCAGCTCTTTTGGCACGATGGTCTTTCTGCCTATGCCCTTCCACAGCTCAACCATGGATTTGCGATTGCCGGTGACATATTTCTGGAAGGCGTACTCCTCATCAAGGAGATCCTTCATCTCTTTATCCGATAGACCTAACCTTTCGTAAACGGGCCTTGGATCAAATTGTTCCCGCTTCCTGTCCTCCAGACGGTAGCAGTAGAGCGCCCTCCAGACCTGTTCCTTGGCCGGAATGCACTTACCATAGGTCCATTCATAATCTATTATAGTCCAAATAGGACCGTTGACCATAATATTCGAAAAGATAAGGTCATAGTCGGAAACAGGATAATCAGGCTTGTAGCTGATCCTCTTGATGTACTCGTTAAGCAGGGCGTTAAAGCCATCCATATCATCCTTATCAATGCACTCATCCATAAGGGAAGCCAGCGGAACACCGTTGACAAAAGAGAAAATGGCACAGCCTTCCTTCTCGCTTATCTGGCAGTCGTTGATCTCCAGATCACCGCCCCTGAACTTCTCCTGAAGTCCAAGGTATGCGTCCCGGATGCCAAAGACATGCTCTCTGGCTGCTTCTGTCAGCGGGAACTTCCTGATGACTTTTCTGCCGGCGCGGTCGATGGCAATATCGGTCCTTATCTTGAACTCATCCACACGGTCGTTGGAGTACTTGGAATAGATAGTGTCAAAGCCCGGTCCCAGGATAACCTCAAAGGAGTTGGCAAATTCAGGATACATGCCTTCTTTTACCAGGTCCTCATAAGCGTGCTTCTCATTAAAGAGAACCATTCTGTCCCTGTCAAAGTTCCTGACGTTATCCTGAAGCTCTCCGAATTTTGGAAGATATGAGTCCGAATGCAAAAGAGTCATCAGCTTGTAGTCAGGATACGGATAATAGAAATGGTACTCATTCATGCCACATCTCTTGAAAATGTTGATGAGTCCGTTTCTGGAAAATGTCTTGGCAACGCTGTCTGCAGAGTAGCCTTCGATTCCGGTGAAGTAGCTTCCAAGGTGATCCTCGGCGCATCCGGCAAAATACTTAAGTCCAAGGCGGTTCTCAATGGCGATGACGATACGTCCGCCCTTTTTAAGGTGACGACCAAGCATGCGAAGAAAGCGCTCGTAGGGGCTGTCTGTGCCGATGTAGCCCTGGCCGTACTCGAACACACCAATAAGGAAAATATAGTCAAAGTCCTTGGGAAGGTCAGGCTCTATATCCCTGAAATTTCCCACGTGGATGGTCACATTGTCACATTCAGAATTACGTGTTGCGTTGATCTCAGAACGTCTCCTTGAAAGGTCGCAGGCAACTACGGTTTTAGCCTTCTGCGCAAGCATACCTGTGATGGCGCCACAGCCGGAGCCAACTTCCAAGACCTTAGCCCTTGGATCCATGGGAATCCACTCAACGATATTGGCTCTCTGGTCAGAGAGGTGGTACAGAATCGGCCAGCTGTTGCGCTCTTCGATAACCTTCTGATAGTCCTCTTTTTTGTACTTTTTGACAATCTCAAGAAGGTCGTTCTCTATGGCACCATCGCTATAGAGATCAACCCCGGAGTAATGTTTGAAGTTAAGGGACACGCCCCCAATTTTTATTTCTTCATTCATTCGGTTCCCTCATGAATTCTTTTTAGTCTGTAATTCACTTAGCGTCCTCAACTATGCACTTGGACTCCATATCATAGTAGCCAACTGTGTTCTTGTCAGAAACCACAGTGACGTTCAATGCGTCGTAGAGCCTGTGGTATACAGTAAAGTCGTTCTGCTCAAAGCCTGTTACTCCAAAGCTCAGCAGATACTCCCCTCCCTGAAGTGTCATCTTCTGGGTAAAAGAAATATCTTTTACATCTCCTGCCTTCACCGGATCAAGGAAAGCCTTCTCCACCATGGAGTTGGTTCCCGTTATCTCAATGCCCATTATGTTCTTAAAGGTAAAAGCAAATATAGGTGCTGCCACGTCTTTGTCAAAGCGCACCTTCATATGCACTGTAAACTCTGTTCCCTTAATAATGGAATTAGTGCGAGTGCCCTTTTCGTCTGTCACAAAGAAATCAGTTATGGTAGCTGCGCCATCCCCGTATTCAAGGGTATCCGGATTGGTGGAATCGGCTTTTTCCTTAGAGTCCTTTGATGGACTTTCACCGGATTTGTTATCCTTAGAAGAAGCATCTGATGCCTTTTCATCCCCTCCGGCAGCTCTTTTGCCGCCCTTATCTGCTGCGCTGGCTGCCGCCTTCCTGATGTCCTCGTCATCTAAGAGGTTCTCACCTTCACCCTTAGGAAGAGGATACTGCCCCACAAGAACCTGCTTGTAGATATCGATCATCTTCTTTGGAGTGCCTTCCCCAAGAAGGACACCCTGATTCAGAAGAACCGCTCTGTCGCAGTACTTGCTTATGCTGGACAGATCGTGGGATACAAAAAGGATTGTCTTTCCCTGCTTCTTGAATTCCTCAAACTTGTGGTAGCACTTGGCCTGAAAGAACACATCACCTACAGAAAGTGCTTCGTCAACGATGAGAATCTCCGGGTCAATATTGATGGCAACTGCAAAGGCCAGGCGGACAAACATACCGCTGGAATAGGTCTTTACAGGCTGATAGACATAGTCTCCGATGTCAGCAAATTCAAGGATTGAATCAAGACGCTTTGTGATCTCCTCCTCAGAAAAACCGATCATCATACCGTTCAGGTAGATATTGTCGATGCCGTTGTACTCCATGTTAAATCCGGCACCAAGTTCTAAAAGCGCTGAGATGTGACCATCCACATTAACCTCACCCTCAGTGGGAGAAAGAACTCCTGTAATGATCTTCAGGATAGTGGACTTACCGGAACCGTTGGTTCCAATGATGCCAACAGTTTCACCCTTTCTGACAGTGAGGGAGACGTTGTTTAAGGCCCTGTGTTCCTTAAAGCTGTTCTTGCGAGCAAGGCCCAGGGAGTCCCTTAGACGGTCCATGGGCTTGTCATACAATCTATAAATTTTCGTAAGGTTCTTCACCTCAATGGCAGTGTCTTTTTCCATGTGGTTTCCTTTATATATCTATATGATACGGATTGCTACACTTCGTTCCCGCAAGCACTGCAGCTTGTGACTTTGAATCCCTGTATCATAACACGTCTGCGAAATGAGTCTTGCTGCGTTTGAAGATCAGCGCTCCGATACAAAAAGCCGCTACTACAAAAAGCCAGAAGTATGTCGACGAATAGAAGTGCTCAAAGAACCAGGTGTCGCCGTAAACCGTGTTGCGGAAGCCCTCAACAATATATGTCATGGGGTTGAGCTTGACGATCCACTTGTACCGGTCCGGCACAATCTCAATGTTCCACAAAATAGGGGTTGCCCACTGGAACAGCTGCAGGCCGATGGAAATGATCTGCAACAGGTCCCTGAAGAACACAACAATGGCGCAGGTAGCATAGCTAAGGCTCAGCACCAGGATAAATTCACAGAAAATGTAATAGAAGAACTGCAACCAGTATATGTTGGGATAATATCCGTAAATACAGGCAATGATCATCAGCACTCCGATGAAGAAGATGTGGATGAACATGGCTGCAATTATCTTGATAATGGGCAGTATGCTTATTTTGAAAAGAACTTTTTTAACCAGATAATTGTACTCTAAAAGAGAGGTTGTTCCGTTGGTAAGCGCTTCAGAAAAAAAGAACCAGGGAACAAGTCCGGCTGTCAAAAAGAGTACATAGGGAACCTCGACTCCTTCTGAAACCGCCTGTGCTCTGGATTGGAACACCCTGTCGAAGACAATATAGTACATAACAACAGTGACCACCGGCTGTGCCAGTGCCCACACTATACCCATGTATGATCCAGCATATCTCTTTTTGAAATCATTTATGGCAAGACGCTTTATGAGTTTCCTGGAACCGTAAAGCTCCACCGGAAGTACCAGAAGCCTGTCGTACCAGATAAAGATCAGGATACAGCTGACTGCTATCAGAATGCATCCACAGATCTTTTTCAAAAATTCAGTATGCGGATCTGCAAGAGGGTTGTTATGAAATATCAGAAGAAGCGCCAGTATGAGCGCCAAACAATAGAAAATACCCAGGCCAAGTCGCTTGGGAAGCTTCTCTGACTTACTCATCAAAACTCCTTGATTCCTCCCCATTTTGTATCCTTCTCAGAAAGGTTAAGCTCTACGCCTTCCTGCAAAGGCCAATCAATTCCAATGTCAGGGTCATTCCAGAAAAGTCCCCCTTCATCTTCGGGATGATAAAAATCTGAACATTTATATGCAAACTCTGCATAGTCTGAAAGAACTAAAAAGCCGTGGGCAAAGCCCTTAGGAATAAAAAACTGCTTTTTGTTCTCAGCTGAAAGGACAACACCAAACCACTTTCCAAAGGTCTTTGAATCTTTTCTAAGGTCCACAGCTACATCAAAAACCTCGCCGTTAATGCAGCGAACAAGCTTATCCTGTGGGAACTGCTTCTGGAAATGCAGACCTCTGAGAACGCCTCTTGAGCTGGCAGACTGGTTGTCCTGTACGAACTCCACATCTATGCCTGCTGCCACAAAATCATTCTTGTTGTAGGTCTCTACAAAATAGCCTCTGGCATCTCCGAATACCTTTGGAGTAATGACCTTGAGGCCTTCTATTTCGCATGTTTCAACTGTAATCTGTCCCATTTTAAAATGCTCCTTGAAAAATATATAGTATTGTCCCCAAAAGGTGTCACGGGGACGGTTCTTTTGACATATTTAAGGCGTCCCCACCTGAGTGCCTGTAATGGTCTGATCTGATGGAATGTACTGGCCATATCCCCCGGCAGGTGCTTCCGGAAGGCTGGTAAGATATCCAGAAATATCGGTGGTAGCCTGAGGATTTGGGTTGAACAGTTCTCCGACCACAGCCTTTCCCGTGCTCTGAGGCTCGTCGCCTTCCTCCAAAGCTTGGCCCTCCTCTCCTTCGGCCTCAGTATCTGATGAGCCTGTGGCTGTTTTCTTTCTTACAACCACTGAAGGAATCTTCTCTGTCTCGTCAAAAAAGTCTTCATCCAAAAGAAATGCATCCAGACTGTCACCAATCTGATCGCCGTAGATAACCTCTTCCCCACTCTCTTCGACAGAAGCAGCTTCCGTCGAAGGTTCTTTTGACCGGTCCTTACCAAACAGGCGGTTGATCTTGTCTGCATTGGTGGCATACACGATCACCAGAACCAGAATAAAGGCGCTTATGATTGTAAGAATTGCCATTCTGAATACTTTTGCGTCCATGTCTCACTCCCCATCCGGTTTTACAAGGTAGTTCTGCTCTCGCTTCGCTCGCCAGAACGACCATGCTCACTAAACTCAACAATACTTCGTTAAGTGATCATGGTCACAGCCCATTCGCTACCTCTACTAAGTATTTGCCGTAGTCGGTCTTCATGAGAGGTTCAGCCAGCTTAAGGAGCTGCTCCCTGTCGATGAAGCCACGCTTATAGGCAATCTCCTCGATACAGGAAATATAAAGGCCCTGCCTCTTCTGAAAAGCGCAGACAAAGTCAGATGCGTCCAGAAGTGAGTCGTGGTTGCCAGTATCAAGCCACGCGAAGCCTCTGCCCATGGTTTCAACCCTGAGCTCTCCGCGATTTAAGTACTCGTTATTAATACTGGTAATCTCAATCTCACCCCTTGGTGAGGGCTTAACATTGGCTGCGATCTCAACCACCTTGTTGTCGTAGAAATAAAGGCCCGGAACAGCATAGTTGCTCTTTGGATGCTCAGGCTTTTCTTCAATGCTGATGGCTTTACCGTTCTCGTCGAACTCTACAACGCCGTAGGCTCTGGGGTCGCGGACATAGTATCCAAAGATTGTAGCTCCACTTTCTCGGGAAGCAACTTCACGAAGAAGCTTGCTAAAGCTCTGCCCGTAAAAGATATTGTCGCCAAGGACAAGGGCAACCGAATCAGCCCCAATAAAGTCTGCTCCGATGATGAAGGCATCTGCAAGACCTCTTGGCTGCTCCTGAACAGCGTACTTAAAGGTCATGCCCAGCTGACTTCCGTCCCCAAAGAGCTCCTCAAACATAGGAAGGTCTCTTGGAGTTGAGATAATGAGCACATCACGGATTCCTGCCAGCATCAGTGTTGACAGAGGGTAATAGATCATTGGCTTGTCGTAAACAGGCATCATCTGCTTGGACATTGCCCTTGTAAGCGGATAAAGACGTGTTCCCGAACCACCTGCCAGGATAATTCCCTTCATAGGTTAGCCTCCTTAATTTTTTGTATGATGCGGATTGCTCCGCACATCAGCGATTGCTGTACATTTTGTCGTAATATTTCTCGTAGTCGCCGCTGGTCACATGTTCCATCCACTCCTGGTTATCAAAGTACCACTTGATGGTCTTTCTGATACCCTCAGCGAACATGGTCTCAGGCTCCCAGCCGATCTCGGCCTTGATCTTATCAGGGGCAATGGCGTAACGACGGTCATGTCCCTTTCTGTCTGTAACGTACTTGATAAGGTCATATGTAAGATGTGCCTTGCGAGGATCTGAGTCATCAAGCTCATCGCGAAGTACATCGATGATTGTCTTAACTATCTCAATATTCTGTTTCTCGTTGTGTCCGCCAACGTTGTAGGTCTCAAAAAGTCTGCCCTGTTCCTGAACCATATCAATAGCCTTGGCGTGATCCTCAACGTAGAGCCAGTCGCGGACGTTCTTACCGTCTCCGTACACCGGCAGCTCTTTTCCTGCCAAAGCATTGTGGATAATAAGCGGAATGAGCTTCTCCGGGAACTGGTAAGGTCCGTAGTTGTTAGAACAGTTGGTGATGTTGGCAGGGAACTTATAGGTATCCATATATGCCTTAACCAGCATGTCTGAGCTGGCCTTACTTGCTGAGTAGGGGCTGTGCGGATCGTAAGGTGTTGTCTCATAGAAGTAGGCGTTCGGGTCGTCATCCAGAGTTCCGTAAACCTCGTCAGTACTTACATGGAGGAACTTCTTGCCCTCTTTAAAAGAGCCATCGGGAAGCTCCCAGGCTTTCTTGGCTGCATTGAGCATGGTTGCTGTTCCAAGGACATTGGTCTGAACAAAAACCTCAGGATTCACGATAGATCTGTCAACATGGCTCTCAGCTGCAAAATGCACAACCCTGTCGATGTCGTTCTCCTCAAAGATCTTGTTGATGGCATCGCGGTCACAGATATCAGCCTTTACAAAGGTATAGTTATCGCGGTTCTCAACATCCTTGAGGTTCTCAAGATTGCCGGCGTAGGTAAGTACATCCACGTTGATGATGCGGATGTCGTTGTCATATTTCTTAAACATGTAGTTGATGTAGTTGGAGCCAATGAAGCCTGCTCCACCTGTAACAAGATATGTTCTCATATTATTTCCTTTCAAAAACACAGATTTTTACTGACTTAGTATACCACAACATAAAGTCAAGTAGAAGAGTCCCATGCTATAACACATATACCGTGGCTGTGGGAAAATCATGGATCCGGTGACCACGCAGTTTATTGCAAGTCCCATGATGACAATAAAGCCCATCAAAAGAACCTTAAACATCAAAAGGCTCTTTTTCCTACTCTCTTCACTTCCATCCTTCGCCTTAAGAGAAAGAGCTCTTACAAGCACAAGAACCATAACCAGGACAAATATCAAATAAATCACTGCAGATACCTTGGTCAGGAACCTTGGACTGATGTTGGCGTTGGAGATAACAAAGGCCTTTATGATATTGGAACTCAGCACATACCAGGCTCCCCTGTCTATGCCGTGAAGGATGTTGTCGGCATGATGCTTTAAGAGGACCTTCAAAAGCGCTGCCTCAACCTTATCCTCCATGACCTGAGCCTGAGCTCCCTCAAGCTCCGGATAAGTTTCTGCCACATACTCATCGCAGAATGGAAGCACTATCTCAAATCCAATGACATCATAGCTTTGGGCGTAGTGGTCAACCATTGAAACCCAGTCGGAATTAAAGAAATTTGACTTCTCCTTGAGTTCATACCCGGGAGCATAGTCTATTGTCAGACCCCTTGAGGTGCACTCTTCATATATCCTAGTGTAAAGAGCTGCAAGTTCCGGGAATTCCTCGGAAGAAGCCTCCTCAAAAAGTACCGCATCATCAGCCTCTGCTGTATAAAGAACTGTACAAAGAGCTCCTCGGCTGTTGCCCACATGGGGTGCGAAGACTCCCCTCACAGCTTCATTGTAGAGCTTATCAAAAAAGGTGATAGCCAAAAAGCAAAGTACAACTGCCACCATGGTCATTATAAAGCGCCACAAGGCTCTGTGACCTCTTATGAACAGATGCATGATAAAGGATGCTCCGGCCCACATGATGAGCATAATCAGCATCTGCTTTCTGATACTGGCCATAAGGATTGCCTGGAGCATCAGCATTAGGACTGCATAGATATTATAGTTGTCAAAGCTCTTTATGAGCGTCACTGTAAAGAGCACAAACAGTGGCATTGCCAGGGACTCAGTCATGATGGATTCCGAATACATTGAGCCTCTGTTTGCCACAAACCTGTTCAGTGACGCAACGCCTACCTGACTCAGCATCGCAATGACTGCCAAAAGACGAGATCTCTTTTCCGAAAGAGCCTTAGATGAAATGTCATAGATGAAATGCCCAAGGTACAAGGTAACAACTACCCAGAGCAGGCTCTGAAGAAGGACCGCAGCTGTCAGGTAGGCAGGAAGCCCATAGGGCTGCGCCTCCACCCCCAGTAAACCGCACAGGGTTCTCAGACCCATGAGAAACAATGGATATATTGGTTCTCTGGTGAAGTCCATACTGTCGTAGCTGGGAGAATCCTTACACCACTCCGGGCCGTCAACAATTGCGATTCCTATGAAAAACAAAGCCAGTAAAGCAAAGGACAGAAGCCAGAAAGCTTCTGTTCCTTTGCTGTTTTTTGTTTTGAACATAATTCCTCCGGATTTAATTATAGAGAATGTTCATATCTACTTTGCCGGAAATTCCGGAAACTTTACCCTTTGAAGTGTACTGCCACATGTCATATCTGGTTGCTGTGTAGGAAGGTGTGGTAGCATACTGGGCAAGCCAGATCTTGTAGCCTGTGAGCTGTGCTGTATTGATATAGCTGGTAAGCCAGGTCTTATTAGCATACAGTCCGGCCTTATAGCCGCCGTTCTGAATTGTTCCGCAGAATGCCTTGATATTGGCTGTCCTCTGGGAAACACTTATGCCGTCTGCTCTTCCACCACTGGCCTCAACGTCCATGTAAACAGGAAGTGCCAGTCCGTAGCCCTTTATGAAGGAAAGAACTGCAGATGCCTCTTCGACTGCTTCCACCTCGTTAACAGCCTGTGAATAGTAGTAAACACCTACCCTTAATCCGGCTGCTGTGGCACCCTTGATGTTCTGCTTAAAGAGAGGATCCTCAACCATAACGCCTGTGGAATAGCCTCTGTAGCCACATCTTATGATAGCAAAGTCAACACCGCTGTTCTTAACTGCCTTCCAGTCGATGTTTCCGTTATGCTTACTTACATCGATTCCAACACCGCCGTTGGATGAAGACTGACGGACTCCGTTGGAGTCGAAGTTGTATTTTACATGGTTGATGACCTGCTCCCCGGTAACTGCATTTCCGTTTTTGTCGTAGTAGTAGGTCTTTCCGTCAATGGTCCACCAGCCGTGTCTTACACCGTCAGACTGCCCTTTTCTGATATAAAGCTTATCGCCGTTGTAGTAGTTCTCGTAGGTAGCCTCTTTGAACTTGCCATCTCCATCCTTTACATAAAGGACATTTCCACTCTTGTCCTTCAGGGTCGTGGATTTGGCAATAACTGTTACAGCTACTGTTGCATCCTTACAGCCTGCACTCTTGACAGTAATGGTTGTCTCTCCTGCTGCAACTGCCTTCACGGTTCCGTCTTTTTCTACAGTCGCAACTGAAGTCTTACCGGATGAGAATTCAAGGTTTTGAATATTGCTGCTCTGCTCAAGCTTGTAGCTCTTACCCTGAACAAGAGTAAGCTTGGCGATCTTCATCTTTATTTCGCCGGTGCTTTCCGCTACTGTCACATTAACTGTGACTGTATTGTAACCATCAGCCTTAATGGTCAGAGCAGCCTTTCCTGCTGCTACGCCAGTTACTTCGATACTGTTTCCGCTAACCTTTGCCTTTGCAATCTTGTCGTTATCAGATGTGCACTCTACAGACTTAGGTCCTCCGGCTTTGATGGTGGCCTTTCCGCCAACAGCAAGGCTCAGGCTTGTGGAGCTTGGATCGAGCTTGATGTCTTTTTTGTCAGGATCATCAGCTTCAACTGTGACATCAAAAGAAGCACTCTCGTACCCTGAAGCAGAAACTGTAACCTTCACACTTCCTGCGCTCTTACCTGTCACTGTGATGGATTTACCTGAAGTGGATATCTCTACGCTTCCCTTTCCTGACTGTTCAAAGGTATATGATGCACTTTCGGAAGCTGTTACCGTTTCACTTGCACCTGCCTTAATGGTAATGGAAGTCTTGTCCAGCTTGATCTGTTTAGTCTCAGGTACCGGATCAGGCTCTTTTCCGTTTACTGTAACCGTAAAGGATGCATCCCTGTATCCGGAGGCAGAAACTGTTACATCTGTAGTCCCTGCTGCCTTACCTGTTATTGTGATGACAGCTCCGGACTTGCTAAGCTTAACGCTGTCATTCTCAGTAACGCTGAGTGAATAATCAGAAGGGCCGCTTACAGTGATATTATCGCTGCTGTTTTCATAAAGAGTCACTGAGGAATAATCAAGCTTAATGTCCTTTAGCTCCTCCTGCTGAGGTTCTTGAGACTCCTCAGAATTAGAGCCTCCCTCGGAGGACTCATCATTACTGTTGTCGCTATTCTCATCCAGCTCAGTGGTGTCAGGCTGTTCCTTTGCCCTGGTCAGAGAAGTTCTTCTTACACTTCCGCTTGGCAAAAGAGATCCTGTAATAATATCAACCACATTACTGCGATCTACTTCTTCGTATTGGTAAGTGCCATCGCTTTCTCCGGAACCGACAGAGCCCTGGTTTGAATCAACCCACTCAACGGTGTCCTGAAGCTCGGATTCCACTACCTGCTCATTGACTGCCTCTTCCTTGGCAACATTGATCTGTGATTCCTTCTTGATCTCGTTGCTGACATCAACCGCCTTCATGGCAACGGTATCCTTGATATCAAGGGACTTAGTAGAGGTATCAAGCTTTATATTGCTGTATTCTGAAGGTAATGCTACAGGTGTAATCTTGTAGGTTCCCTTGGTAAGGTCTTTTTTGTAAATAATTCCGTCTCTGTCGTGGTCGTCGTAGCTGATCTTTGTCCCGTCAGGAGTTACAACGTCAACATTAAAGGGAACATCTGCCACCAGTTTACTTGTCTCAGAGTTGATGAACTTGATCTTCATATCGCTCTTGATGGTGGTCAGCGTCATCTTGACAGTGATATTCTTGGCTTCCTCTGCCTGAGCTTCTTCCTCTTCCCGCTCCTCTTCCATGATCTGTGCAGTCATGGCTCTGGCTCTCTCTGCATCAGCTACGGCAATAAGTCCGCCGGAGCCTACCACATCAGATATTTCAAGGTTTGCTCCAACCTCTGCAAATGATCCCAGCTCCGCAGTCTTTTTAAGGGCCTTGGAGTAGAAGGACATGGTAAAGATTGCTCCCACCACAAGAAGGATGGCAACGATTGCTGCCGCCCTCTCTGCAAAAGAGGTTTCCTTTACGAAGGCAATGATCCTGGCACCTGTGGAAGGTTCATCCTTGCGGTGATTGTTGCCACGGTTGTCACGGCCCCTGCCTGACTTTTCGTGTCTGCCACGCCCTGTTCCAGCCTTGTCCTTATTGCCCCCGGTCAGAGCAGCTATGATTCCAAGACCTGCTAAACCGGCCTTTCCTGCACGACGCCCACGAGGTACATATCCATCCTCGTCATCAGCGTAATCATCGTAGACTTCGTCATATTCTTCGTCGCCGTAGTCGTCATATTCCTCATCGTAATCTTCGTCACGGTAATCTTCTTCGTACTCGCCATCGTATTCTTCGCCGCGGTAATCTTCTTCGTACTCGCCGTCGTAACCGTCATCTTCATTGCGGTAGTCTTCATCGGAATCGTATTCGCGGTCGTAATCCTCGTCATACTCCTCATCTTCGGCGTAGTCACGATCATCCTCGGCATAGTCACGGTCATCTCCGGCGTAGTCGCGTTCACCCTCAGCGTAGTCGCGTTCATCTTCTGCGTAGTCATCCTCGCCTTCCATCGCTTCTTCAGGCTCTGACTCGTCTGCAATGTCTTCAATCTCACGATAATCTGCGAGATTCACAATCCTTCCACCTGCAGCTGTCCCGGCAGTGGCAATCTTATCCTCAACATCCGTTTCCTTATCCAGTGCAGCTTCGTATTCATCGGTTTCAGGTCTCTGGCCAGGTTCGTTCCCGAAGTAACCTGTTTCAGCCTCATCACCGGCCTCGTCCTCATAGTACTCCTCATCATCGCCGTACTCTTCGTCGAACTCGTCGTCGGCGTAGTCGTCCTCATCGTAGTCGTCATACTCCTCTTCGTAGTCCTGACGGCCATAATCCTCGTCGTAGTCAACACGATCTTCCCTGCGACGTGGTTTCTTTCCTTTTTTATTAAAAAAATTCAATCCTCTTTTCATACTGTCTCCCCAAAAGCAAATCAATATATAGTGGTGGACATACTCCCACCACAATATCTTATCTTCCAAATTGTACCATCATTGATAGGTCAAGGCAACCAAACGTTTCTTCCGGCTGAAATGGCAAAAGATCACCAAAAAAGGCGACAGCACTCCTGCGCTGTCGCCTGTCCATCTTATCGCCACTCGTAACCGTTCTCAGCTACAGTAGCACGTATTTCCTCAACATGCTTGTCCCAGGAGCTGTAAAAATCATCCCCACGGTGGTCGGGACACAGGTCTTCGCCATATCGGCTACGCAGATCCTCAGCCAGATATCTGGTGAAAGTGCAGCTTCCGTAATAGTTCAGATGCCCCTCGTCGTAGAAATCTGTACCTCCCTCAAAGTCCATGCCTATATCCCCGATATGCCTGAAGGTATAGTCGAAGTAAAGGTTATCATAGCCTGCCATCTGAAGCTCGTTTATGTAGGCCTCAAGCCAGTTGTAATACTTATCCTCCTCCTGAACCGCATCCATGGTCTGCTGCGCATTCAGCTGATAGGGCACAATGGTAATATAAAGCTGAATCCCGTTATCCCTGGTGTAGTCGATGAGTTTTTTCAGATAAATCACTGCCTTCTCCTGAGGCTCCTTCTGGTCAGTGGTGCTGATCTCAGGCCAGGGCGTTGGCGACTGCTCGAAGTAAGGTGTAAAGCCCTTGAAATTCGTGTAGTCATAGGATGCATCATAAAAGTCCTGCTCAGTCAGAGAATCATACCTGTCATGATACCCGAAATAAGCCGGGAAGAATTTGTTCCAAAGCTCTTTTTTCCCGTCAAAAGACACTTTCATCAGATCATATTTATTCTTGGAGAATTTAAGGCCGTTCAGGGAATCTGCCAGATAGTGATATTTGAACTTGTGGTCCTCCTGAAAGGCCGCAGTTGCAAAGAAATCAAGGACAACAATCTTGGGCTTTTGTGTCTTGCAGGCCTCGATCAGATAGTGATACGAAGTCCACATGGTCTGCTCTGCAGATGACATGTCATAAGCAGCAATGCCATAGTCCTCCCAAAGCTTTGCTGTGTTGATGCCATAGTGAACGTGGCTTGAACCAATCATCAGAACATCTATGGAATTGGTGGGCTGCTCATAAAGCCCGATACACTGCTTGACACCATGAACGGTATCCTCCCTCAGCATAGGGCTTGTAAAGCCAACTGTTAAAAGAACTATTGCAACACTAAGCGCTGTCGCTATCAATGGTCGTAATTTCCTCATGTCATTTTCCTCATACTGTTTTTGGTCAAAAGAGCTGTCAGTGCACTTAAACACTCAGTTAGAAGCTCTGGTAAACAAATGCTCTTATTGATTCTCCTGCGCCGTACTTTCCAAAGATCAGCACCACAACAAGGATAAGTGCAAGAAAGATTCCTCTTCCATAGTCCCCCCATTTGGTTGAAACAAGTTCAGGCAGGACGGATTTCTGTTGACTGGCATAAAGATCCAGTAATGTCAGCAAAAGAATTGAAAGGCCGGCGATCCACCACTCCATAGTGGAGATGCCAAGCATCTGCGACTCCTGCGCCACAAGACCTGCCGTGGGAGCAAGAGCGTTGATTCCGGGGATCATGCCCTTTACAAAGGTAAGCGCCTCACTGATGGAAGCTGCCCTGAAGAAAATCCAGGCGAAGGAAACCAGGCAGAAGGTGATGATCTTGCCGGAGACGCCCTTTACCAGGAAGCGCGCTTTGGTGTCCTTTATCAGGTTGGTAATGATATTGAAGAATCCGTGTAAAAGGCCCCATGCGATGAAGCTAAGGCCGGCGCCATGCCACATTCCGCAGACAAAGAAAACCGCCAGGGTGTTCAGCATCTTTCTGCCTTCCCCCTTTCGATTACCGCCAAGGGGAATGTAGACGTAATCACGGAGAAAATTACTAAGTGATATATGCCATCTGCGCCAGAATTCCACGGTAGACTCCGAGAAGTAGGGAGTTTTGAAGTTCTGGGTAAGTTCCAGTCCAAACATGGTGGAGATACCAATCATGCTGTTGGTATAGCCCGCGAAATCACAGTAGATCTGGATCGTGTAAAGGAGCGAAGCGAGCATCAGTGTCAGAAAACCATAGGAAGGGATATCCTCAAATACTACATCCACTACAGTGCCTATCCTGTCGGCAATTACCAGCTTCATGAACATGCCCCAGATAAGATAGGATGCAGCTCTTTTAAATCTGTCGAAGTCTAACAGCCTTGTGCTGCCACAGCTGTCAATCTGGTGGATGAAATCTCCTGCGCGTTCAATAGGTCCGCTCATCCATTTTGGGAACCACATCATGTACAGTGCATATTTGAAAAAGTTCTTTTCAGCCCTGATCTTACCTGCGTAAAGATCTGCAATATAGCTGATGGCCTGGAAAGTGTAAAAAGAAAGACCGATGGGAATTGCGGCTGAGAAAAGTCCTGTGGTACCTGCAGCTTCTTCGGCTTCTGCAGTTGCTGCTCCTGCGCCAAGCTGCTGCATGAGCCAGGGAATATATTTCCAGCCAAAAAGAATAAGGGCAAGAGCTGCAATTGTGATCACAGTGATTGCCCGGTTGCCGGATCTGCTTCCACGGCGAGAAGGATTCCCGCCATCAAAAGCGCCATAGCAAAGCCCCACAAGCCAGGTCGCCACAGTGATAAGCGCAAGCACTGCAAGGCCGCTTACTCCACCCTCCGTATAAATGAATGCCACACTGGCCAGAAGCAGTAAATACTTGCGAAAGGCCTTTGGACATATGTGAAACAAAATGATCAAGCCTGTCAGAAAGGCTATCGTAGTTATCTGAAGTACCATCTAGTATGTTCTCCCCCTGATACCTTTTTCTTATAAGCCGCGACATTTGGAAGCTGTTCGTCACCCCAGAGTATGGAATACTATAATTCCTCCAAGTATCAGCGCCATGCCGGCAAGCTTGGAAGGAGTAACTTTTTCCTTGAAGAAAATCCTGGACATTATCATGACCAGAACATAGGACATGGGCTCCATTACTACAACGCCCATGTAGCCAAGGCCTCCGTAGCAGAAAATGGAAACCACCATGGAAAGCACAAGAAGTCCGTATCCGCAGATAACAAACCAGTTCAGATATTCGCGGATGAAATTCGAATATTTCTTCTGAGCACTCTTTTTCAAAAGAACCTGAGATGTGGAGGCAAGGAGCTCAGCAAAAATCATGAAGATGAAGAACTTATTCAGCATGTCCGTCACCTCCGTTGTCTACGTTTTCGGAACTGCCGGTGCCTTGCACCTCGTCGCCATGACCGCCAATGTTCATGACAATGACTCCTGCCATAACCAGCAGTACACCTGCAACTTTTCCCGGCGTAATACCCTGACTGAAAATGATGAAATTCCACAGCATGGACCACAGCAATGTCACAGACTTATTGCAGTATGCGATGGATAGCTGAAATCTCTTTATGACCTGCTGCCACAAAACTGCATAGATAGCCAGGATAATAAACTCCAGGCCAAAGTATATTATATAGTTTCTGGACAGAAATGGACTCTGCCCGGCGAGATTTCCCGCCACAGTTGACAGTGAGTAAACCACCACTGAGATTTCCAGCAGCAGAATATCACCAAGTCCCAGTTTCTTTTTCATAGATCAATTCTCCGGATAAATCTTCTCAATAAAATGCTTTGCCATATGCGCGTTACAATCGGCATTCACATGAATGTTGTCCAGCATCCAGTTTGAGCTGTTGTCCTCGTGGATGGTGCCGTAGTAATTATCGATGAAGGATACGCCTGTGGCTCCTGACGTATCAATCATAAACTGCAGATAAGTGGTGAGCCTTCCGTTTCCGAAATCATATCTGTCGCCGCTAACCAGGGCACCTGTGCTGTCGTAGGCATAGCACATAGGGAATGACATACACACGATCCTGATAAAGGGATACTTCTCCTGTAAGGCCTTGATGCCTGCGTTAAGTGCTCCACTATAAGTCACAGGATCAGAGTCATTATCAGGGTTCATACCGATCCTGAGACTGATATAGTCCTGGGCATCGTAAAAGATGACCAGAGTATCAACCGTGTTCATGTCCAGATTCTGAAGCACCTCGGTGTGGCTGTCGTAGCAGTAATCGTTAAAGCTCTTGGCAGCCTGAGCCATTTGTGAAAAATCTCCGCTCACAATGCTGTTGGCAACATTATAAAAACTAAAGGCATCCAGCGCATATTCCGGATCGTAATTGGCATTTTTCAAGGCCACGGTCGAAGCGGGGAAGCCGGCATTTATGCAGTTCGCAGCGTAGTTCTTTTCCACCTGCTGAACGAAGCCGTTCTCATCGCTGTAGTAGGTCAGCACGTCATTACCCAGGAAAAGAATCGTCTCCTGCCCGTCATCTTCGTGAAGAGCCTTCTTGTCTTCAGGCATCAGGAATATCTGGTCCAGGACTTCAACCTCGAAGTCTCCCTCCACAACGCCTTCTGTTTCAGCCGTTCCCATGTTCCAGCGAAGGAGCTTAAAAATCGAAAAAAGAATCACAGCAAGGATGACTCCAAGGACTGCGAAATACACCCAGCGAGGGATTTCCCGGGCTTCTTCTCTATCATCTCTGTTCATGCGTCTATTGTCACGTTTTTCACTCATCAGAAACATCTCCCAAATCAAATTTTCAAATCAGTTTATTATAGCTATGATTTGCGACAGGTTCAAGTTTAGGGGGTTGCACCGTCGCAACGCCGAATGTCTGAGGTCATGCCTGTCAACACCAGTCAGCGATATTTGTCCAAAAGGGCATCAAAGTCATAATTTTCAACTTTTTGCCGGATCTGCGACAGCTCTTTTGCCATCTGATCTGTGCTTGTGACCCGGTGAGTATCGCTTGCAAAGCACTCAACCATGTAGCGGTTGATCTCAGGCTTGTAATGAGAATAATCCGCGTAATTGTTAAGGTCCGTCACCTCCGGAATATTCTGGAAGTAAAAAAGGTGCACGTTGTCGTAGGCAAGGAGCCTGTCTGTCACGTAGCTGTACTGGGCAAGAGCTGCCTCATAGAAATTCTCCTGTTTCAGGTTATGCCAGTACAGAATGCTATAAGGCGGGTAAAAGAAATAAAACTGCGTTTCGGGATGCTGCTCTACGAAGGGCAGAATGTTCTTTTCAAGATTCTCCTGGGTTGCATTTAGGACTTGTTTAGTATCGATTGTCTGATCTGATTTCTCGGGCTCCTCATAGGTGCGAACCACATATTCCTCATTGTAATAATCCGGCGTCCACCAGCTGAAATAGATTTCCGAAAGATCGGATCCTTTGCCCTGGATCATGGGCTTTAGTATGTACTGAAACAGCACGTCTTTGTTGAGGACATAGTTAACGTCGTTGAGATATTTATCATCATACAGATACTCCGGCAGAGGGTACTTGGTCTCCTCAGTATCCGCCGTCATTGTTGGAATGTCCATGGCAAAAAACACCGCTTCCATAGGGCGCTTTTCCCGGGCCCTGGTACTCTCGTCGAACACAATGGAAAGAATGTTGTAGTCATCCCTTGGGTATGCGCCACTGTAGCTGAGCTTTAGCGTGTCGTAGCCAAGTAGCTCCTTGAAATCATCCGTGTCGAAATTAACAGTCATCGAGGATCCGATAATGCAACCGTTGTAGTCCATGTTCTGGGCCATACCCGGGTTCTGGCTAAGCTGATTCTCTACCAGGTAGGGAAAGCCCTTCCTTGGCTCATGGTAGTGGAAGAAGGGATCCACGTAGATGATGAGGGCTGCGATCATGGCAAGGGCCAGAGTTACCAGGGCAAGCAGCAGGATAAAGAGTCGAAGGAATCGACGGGTATTTAGTTGTTCAGTCTTACTAATTTCTTTTTCCATGGTCATTTGTCGCAATATTTAAAAATTCATGTATAGGAATGTGCTGACTCCTGCAAAGGTAATGATGCTCC
Organism: Butyrivibrio sp. UBA3740; assembly: GCA_002372465.1. Taxonomy (GTDB): domain Bacteria; phylum Bacillota; class Clostridia; order Lachnospirales; family Lachnospiraceae; genus Butyrivibrio. The sequence goes on along the minus strand of DFGW01000013.1, from coordinate 2,166 downwards.
ATACCAGGAGCAGTGCTGTCAGCAGGGTTGTGCGAATTCCGATGGTGCACTTTTTGCAATAGTTAATGGCTGTTGGCGCAAAAAGGATCATGACTGATGATGCGATCACAAACAGCCAAAGGCATATATCCCAGGCGAAGTGCAGCTTCATGATCGGAGTAACCTTGATCACATACCATAGCTCATCAAGCTGGAAGCAGGATGAAATGTGGGTATTGATCGGTTTGCGACCACCAACAAACATTCGGACGATAAGCGCGAGGGCGTCGGACGCTGTGTTAGCGCGGAAGAATACCCAGGCGATTGTAACGTAGGCAAAAGTAAGAACCACCTTCAGAGCATGAAGGAGCTTTTGATATGCCATATTGCCTGGAGAATTCTTAGTCAAGTCACTCGTATTTATGGCTTTCGCTTTATCTTTGTTATCATGAACCCTGTAATCTATCCAGCGCGTCGCCACGTAAAGTACTCCGTGCATGGCGCCCCATATTATGAAGGTCCAGCCACTGCCGTGCCAAAGACCGCTCAAAAGGAATACGATCATAAAGTTCAGATACATTCTTGCTGCGCCTTTACGATTTCCGCCAAGCGGAATGTATACGTACTTTGTAAAGAATCTGGTCAGAGTTATGTGCCATCTCTTCCAAAAATCAACGATGTTTACTGCCTTGTAGGGTGAGTCAAAATTCAGCGGAAGTTCAAATCCGATAATCATGCAGATGGCTGATGCCATGTCGCAATATCCGCTGAAATCAAAGTATAGCTGGAATGAGTAGAACACTGCAACAAGGATTGCTTCAAGACTGCTAAGGGTGGCGATACCACCAAAGCCAAAATCCACGGCCTTGCCAAAGGTATCTGCGAGGATGACCTTCTTGAACAAGCCCATGGAAAAGAGCAAGAGCCCTCGAAGCAGAAGCTCAAAGTCCACTTGAGTACCGGAGACATCATGTAAGCTAGCATTCCCAGTCCCTCCAGATGATGCAACTCCTTGCACGTCACTCGTATTCCAGTCCTTTTCCTGCGTTATCTTAATGTCCTCTGCGCCAATGATTCCGCCTGTTATTGCTGCATCAAGCTGTCGCTTGAAATCCGCGTAGCCCACGAGTGGCCCCTGGAGAATCTTAGGGAAGAACAGAATATAGCACAGGTAATCAAGCAGGTTGAACTCATCCACTTCACCCCTGTAAAGGTCCACAAGATATGAAACCTGATTAAAGGTATAAAAGCTGATTGCAATCGGGAAGAAGAATCCCGAGAATTTGAACGCCAGTAGTGTTACCACATTGGCGATGATTGCAAATGCCAGAAGTGCCTTGGAAACTGCTCTGTTCTTTAACATCGTCGTATCAAGCCGCCATGCCAATACTGCATTCACCAACACGCTAAGCGCCAGAACTGCACAGTTCTTCACTCCAAAGGGCAAATAGAACAACAAGGATGTTAACAGGATCCAGCCTTTAGTGCCGCCAACAGTTCTTTTGCGAAGAATAAAGAAACCCAAAAGGAACACCGGCAGAAATATTAAAAAGAAAAGATATGAATTGAAAACCATACTCTCTCCAACTCTTCGGATTTATAAACCACCAGTCAATGATATCATATTTGAAGATATTCGGCGATGTAGTCAATTGCCAGGGCTACATAAGGAAAAGCCGGATTTTCTTTTCCACCTGCTCTACGTCAAGAGGCTTTTTGTCTGATTCTTTTGTCGTAATGAGAGTATCGCCTTCTATGCAACCTTCTCTCTCGTAGTCCAGAATCTTCAGAGAATTCTTCCTGGCATAGTACTCATCTCCCAGACGCCCCAGGTGCTCCCATAGCACTGTTTTCCTTTTTCTTACATTCAGGGCAGCGAAGTCAGGAAAGACTTCCCTGCCGTTGTCCAACCTGATGCACGGCTCGTAAACATAAGGTATTCCCCGATTTAGCAGCATATCTGCGATGATCTTCTCCGACTTGGACCGGACCATCTCGCCTCTTTCCGTTTTGAAAATCAAGTCTTCCCGGAAGCCATTTTCCTTGCCTCCGAACTGTTTGTACCAGTATTCAATGTATTCCTCATCAGGCTTTATGATTGGCTCAATATATTTTCTTCTCCCATCGGTCAAATCCGTATAGAGCCTATCTAACTTCTCTATGGCGTAGCGCCTGAGAAATGATTCC
>DFGW01000161.1 GCA_002372465.1 Butyrivibrio sp. UBA3740 | reverse complement strand
ATCGAGCACAACCTGGATGTGATAAAGACCGGAGACTATATCATAGATATGGGGCCTGAGGGCGGCTCCAAGGGCGGCACAGTTGTGGTTGCAGGAACTCCGGAAGAGGTTGCCAGGTGCAAGAAGTCCTATACGGGGGCATATATTAAAAAAATGCTATGATACAGGGATTCAAAGTCCCATGAACCTATGCTTGCATAAAGGTTCATGGGACCTTGAAGACCGAACAAACATGAGGAAAAAAGGGCTGCGAAAGAAAAGAGCAGCACGATTTCCGAATGTTTGTAGGATTGCGAGAACGAAGTGGAGCAATCCGTGTATAATGAGTGTATGAATTCCATACAGGGAGGAAACAGATGTCATCAAATGACTTCTATACAAGATCAATAGATCTGAAGCGCTTTTGGAGACAGCTTCGAAGGCGCCTCTGGATGGTGATTGCTGCGACAGTGGTGGGGGCACTTCTGGGGCTTTTGATCTATGTGCTTTACAGCAACATCATGAGCGGCAATACAGTATACCGTATCCGGAATGATTACTATATCACCTTCAACCACGAGGAGTTTCCCAATGGCGTTGATTACTACAACGCCTATACCTGGGATGGTATCCTAAGGGACGATCCAATAGTCAACAAGGCTTTAGAAGTTCAGCCGGAGATAAGCAGGCAGCAGATCCTTGACAGTGTAACAGGTGAGATCCTAGGAGATTACAGGATTCTGACCGTAGTGGTTACAGGTACTGACCAGCAGCTGGTTCAGAATATTTCCGATGCCTACAAAAAAGCGCTTCCGGCATTTGCGGATATTGTTGATATGATAAAGACCATAGAAGTCTGGACAGATGCAGACATAGAGGTCTATGACGCCTATACCAGAGAACCAAACGCCGCATTTTTAGGTGGTCTTATAGGCCTTTTGGTGAGCCTGTTTGCAGTGGTACTTTACGGAATCTTTGACGATGCCATTTATACCGAGAGGGACTGGGCTATGAGATATCCTGCCATTCCTTTCCTTGGCAAAAGAGATACTGATGAATACAATGCCAACAGATCGCATCTGCTTGAGTATGACGGCAACTATATCGAGCTTGCCACAGAACAGTTTAGGTACGATCTTGATGAGTTCGACAGAATGAGAAAGGCTGACGGTGTAATCCTAAAGCTTAAGCCGGGAGTGGATAAGACGGAAGAAATGGACAAGGTGGTCTACACCCTGACCAAACAGGACGTCAAAATCGTTGGGGTAATGGAATAAATGGTTCTGTACACATTGATAGCAGCCTTAACTATAGTTTTGGCATGCCATGTGAAGACAACTGAAGATATGGCTTGTGGCTTTGCTGCGCCGGGAAAATCCGGACCTGTGTCATCCATGACCTTTGGCTATACCACAAGACGCAAGGCACTTAATGCCCTGTGTCTTGTTTCTGTATTTGTGATCCTTACACTTCTTGCGGCCTTAAGGCTGGAAGTGGGTAATGACTACGGAACCTATGTGGTAACCTGCCATGAGATTTTTCAGAAAGGCTATGTGGTAACAGAGCCGGGATTTAATCTGGTGGTAAGGATCCTCTACACTCTCTCCGGCAAGGAAGATTATCTTCTGATGTTTGGAGTTTTTGGTGCAGCCATTGTCGCTATTTTCCTGAAGGTTCTGCTTGATCAGAGCGACAGCTTTGCATGGGGTTTTTTTGTTTTTATGACCATGGGCTTTTACTACAGAAGCTTTAACACAGTAAGATATTACTTTGCCCTGGCCATAGCGACCTTTGCACTTAGGTACCTGATAAGCATCGATCTCCAGGGGATGATAAAGTTCTTTGCCCTCATTTTTTTTGCCGCAACTTTCCATAAGAGTGTACTGATAGTAATACCAATGTATTTTATAGCAAGGGTTAAATGGAAGAGATGGGCAATCATTCCGCTGGCAATCTTCAGCGCAGTAGCTGCCCTATTGCATAATCAGATTCTGGACCTTGCGCTTAAGCTGTACCCATCCTACAAAAATACCGTGTATATTGAAGAGGTTCACACCATCACAGAGAATGCAGCGCCGATATTTGGCTGTCTGTTTGTTCTGGCCTTGTGTCTTATATGCTATAAGGATGCAGTCGAGAACTGTGTGGACAACCGCATGTACTTCAACATGAACATCATGGCCATGGCACTTTACATAAGCTGCTTCTGGCTTCCACTGATCACCAGATTTGCCTATTATCTTACTACTGCCCAGATACTTCTTTTACCAAATCTGGTCTGCAGAATCAGGGACGAGTCCAAGAAGAAAAAAGTCATCGCAGCAGTGGTTTTGTTCTGCATCCTGTATTTCCTGTACTTTTTGTCTGAAGCAGACAAGGTGGGAGTCAGAGTACTGCCATATAAGAGCTGGCTCTTTTACGACCACAGATGGCTCAATCAGACCGATACATTCTAGACTAAGGCAGTCTGTACTTTCCCAAGGGGTACAGGCTGTTTTTGTTGCTAGAGACATATTTACGGTAGTATACTTAACGGGAGAATTTTTTCGGAGGAAAAGAACTATGAAGATGAGATACTGTAAGCGTTGCCTTCAACCTGATACAAGACCGGGTATTATTTTTGATGATGAGCAGATCTGCTTTGCCTGCAGGTATGAGGAATCAAAGGCTACTATAGACTGGGCTGCCAGAGAAGCTGAACTTAGGGGCTTTGCTGAGGAAGCCAAGGAAGAGGCCAAAAAGCGCGGCAATACCTACGATTGCATCATTGGTGTTTCAGGTGGTAAGGATTCAACTTTCCAGGCAGTATATGCCAAGGAAAAGCTTGGTCTTAATCCTCTTCTCATCAACTGTATGCCTGATGAGATCACAGAGATCGGCAAGAAGAACATCCAGAACCTTAACAACCTGGGCTTCGACATCATCTCCATCCGTCTTAATCCTACCGTTGCCAAGAAGCTTGCAAGAAAGTCATTCTTTGAACGAGGCAATATCATTGCTGCTTCAGAGTACTGTCTGTGGGCTTCTTCATATATCATGGCTGTTAAGTTCAACATCCCTCTTATCATTCAGGGGGAGAATGCAGCACTTACACTAGGCGCTGCCAAGAACCAGGAGACAACCGGAAATGCATTTTCCGTTATGCAGCTTGAGACAATCCGTGGAGCCAGTGTAGACAGCTTCGTTGATCTGTCCAATAACATCACAGAGAAAGATCTTTTCTTTTATAAGATACCTACAGTTGAGGAGATGGAAGCTAAGGGAATCAAGGCCATCTTCCTTCAGTATTACACCAAGGAGTGGTCACAGGTTACTAACGCAGACTTTGCTGTAGCAAGAGGTCTTACCGGAAGATCCGATGACCTTCACGACCTTGGAAGATACAGAAGGTACACAGCACTTGACTGCGACCTTCAGATCCCTAACCAGATGATAAAATACCTGAAGTTCGGCTTTGGATATGCTACAGACGAGATCTGCTACGATATCAGAGAGGGCAGATTTGACCGTGAGAGCGGCAAGTGGTATGTCAACGAGTACGATGGTCTTTGCGGGGAGAAGTATATTGATAAGGCCTGCAAGTACCTTGATATCACAAGGGAGGAATTCTGGGAAGTGGTTGACAGATATGTCAACAGAGATCTCTTTGAGAAAGTAGACGGAAAGTGGAAACCAAAGTTTACTGTAGGTGAGGACTATGAATCATAAGGCCAAGACAAAATGGTATATGTATCTTACAGGAACACTGCTGCTTTTACAGGCGGCGGTGTTCCTTGTGTTTCGCGGAGAGAGCTATTTTCAGATCCACGACAACTTAGATCTTTTTATGGGTCACTATGAAATGCTGAAGAAAGCCGGGATATGGTTTGCCCACGGAGTGGACGCACCCATCATGCATGGACTGTCCAGGGACCTCTTTGGATCGGAGTTCAATTTCTATAATCTCTTTTACATCTGTCTCCCGGGATTCTGGGCTTACCTGGCGGGGTATGCAGCTAAGATCGCCATCGGAATAATCTCTTTTATCCTGCTGGCAAAAGACGTATACAAGGAACGGTACGAGAATTACAAGCCGCTCATCGTTGTGATCGCAGCAGCTTTTGGTATGATCCCGGTATTTCCTACATATGGAATCGCATTTACTTCCGTTCCGCTGATCATTTTTATCCTTAGGAAGCTTTATTTCGCAGACACCCTGAAGGAGCGACTTCCCTGGTATGTGGCAGTTTTCTGTTATCCGTTTGTTTCATATTTCTCTTACCATGGATTCTTTATCCTGGCCTATATGTGCGTGGCTGTGATCATTCTCTGGATAAGAGATAAGAAGTTCCCCAAGTCTACCTTTGCATCCATTGTTATCCTTTCCATCGGCTATGTGCTGTTTGAGTACAGGCTCTTTGGTGCTATGCTGGGCAGTGATACCGTAACCATCAGGACTACCATGGATCACGGAGATCTTTCTTTTGGCCAGGCCATGGCAACAGCTTTTTCTGAATTCATCAACGCGTCCTTCCACTCCGAGGATTCTCATACTTATATTGTCCTTGGGGTAGTGCTGATCGCCCTGGTGGTTATCAACGCATCCCACATTAAGGCCGGCAAGGCAAAAGAGATACTGACTGATCCCATTAATCTGGTGATGCTGTGGATCATCTTTAACGTGCTGATCTTTGGTCTGTATCAGTTTGCGCCCTTCAGACATCTTTTTGAAATGATAGTGCCACCACTGACAGGCTTTGAGTTTGCAAGAACAGCTTACTTCAACACCTTCCTCTGGTACGCAGAGCTTCTCCTTGTCTGCACAAGGATGTATGATCTGGGGAAAAAGAAGTATAGAATGCTGGCTAATGCCATTGTAACCCTGGCGGTACTGGTGGTAATGTTCGTGCCTCAGGTTTACAACGACTTCTACTACACCTGTTACAACCAGGCTTACAAGGTGATAAAGCAAAAGGATACCAGTACGGTAAATTATAACGAGTTCTATTCCGCAGAGCTCTTTGAGAAGATTAAAGAGGATATAGGATATAATGGCGAGTGGTCTGCTACCTTCGGAATGCATCCTGCCATCCTCAACTATAACGGAATAGCTTCTGTTGATGGATATCTTGGAATGTATGCTCAGGAATACAAGGATAAGTGGCAGAAGGTCATTGAGCCTGCTTTCCCAGGATCACCTTCACTGGCCTCATACTTTATGGGTTGGGGTGCAAGAGTAAATCTTATTTCTGCTTCAGATGAAAACACCTATGCGCCTCTTCGCGTGATGGACCCTGAGGATAAGAGACTTATCTGCAACATGGATGAGCTGAAAAGCCTTGACTGCAAGTACATCTTTGCAAGGTTTGAGATATCAAACGCATCTGATATTGGACTTAGTCTGGTTGGTACTTACACGGATCAAAACAGTCCATACACGATATATGTTTATGAAGTGTGATAGTTTTGTGACAGATGAAATGTTAAGGTTATTTCCGGCGACAAGAGATGACCACCGCAGATGAATTTTGCGGAAATTGGATGAGGAGAAAATATTATGAAGAAAAAAGCGGTATTGTTTGGAATTGGAATCGTGTTAGGCCTGACAGCCTGCGGTAAGCAGGAAGCTCCTGCAGCCCCGGCAGATCAGACTGCTGAGACCATTGCGGAAGTATCAGAGGCTTCTGAAGTAGCTGCAGAAAGTGAAGAGAGTGCTGCAGCTGATATTCAGTATCTTGATGATGCGGTTGTCACTGCAGATACCATTAAGCTTAGTATTCCTGAGGAATTTGCAGGAAAGGTCTATGCCACTGTAAACGGAGAAGAGATCGGAATATATGATAAGGAGCTTGTAGATGCCGGATGGCCGGGATTTGCTTTTTCCTTTACTACTGACAAGAACAAAGAATTAGTTGCAGGCGGAATGTATAAAAAGGTCGGTGAGATTGTAACTGCCGATGGAGAATGGATTGATGTATGCCAGGGATTTCCTTCAGAAGTTCAGTGGGACTACAATGAGGCCAATATGCCTGAGAGCTATGAGAAGCTGTCTGATTCGGCAGATGCCTTCACGGCAGCAATTGAGGCTTTGGACGGAGGAAGCTACATCAACGGTGGCGGCACAAAGGGCGAGGACCTTTACGGCTACAATGTACAGAGATATATTGATGCCATTAACGAGGGCTGGGATGCAGGCAAGTTCGAGGAAGAGGGCATGAGCCCTGAGTTTTATGCAATTGCAGCAAACGAAGGCGACAAGGCCTTTGATAAGATTGGCTTTGCTTACAAGGATGTTACAGGAGACGGTGTGGACGAGCTCCTTGTGGGTGCTATCCCTCAGGAAGCTACAGAGGACCCCACTCCTGTCTACGATATCTACACAGTTGTAGACAGAGCTCCGGCCCTTGTGGTAAGCGGAACAGCAAGAAACTTTTACTATGGCAATATGTACAGCGGAATCGTCAATGTGGCCTCCGGCGGAGCAGGTGATCCAGAGTTTTACAGCTACTCTGTAACACCGGGAACTACAGAGCTTTTCCTTCAGTTCGGACTTAAGAACGATATCTACACTGATGAGAAGAACCCATGGTTTGTGTGCTATGACGCGGATCAGTGGGAGCCTATGACTGAGGAGGACTATAACAGCAGGCTTGGAATGCTTATGGAGCAGTGCCTGAAGCTTGACTACACACCTTTGTCAGAGCTTGTACCTATCGACTATTCAAAGGTTGATCTTTCACAGTACGGAACCTTTACCAAGATGCTGGCTGATTTCAAAAAGGGCATGGGATTTGCCAACGAGCCCATTGGTGACACGGATGTATTCTTTGCTTCCAGCGGAACCTTTAATGGAGAGAATGGCACCAAGAATGCCATTGATTCATCTTTGTTCATCTATGACAGCAACGGATCAATTGTTTATCTTGGACAGATTGCATCTTCCGGAACAGCTACACCCCTTGCCATTGCAGATGGCTGTGTCTACACAGCAGGACATCACTGGGTAACTAAGAGCACTGTTAAGGAGGGCAAGCTGGTAACTGTTGAAGAGGCCAGGGAGAACTTTGATGCTGATGGTAATTCTACCTTTACCTACACTTCTGAGAAGGACGGGGAGCAGAAGGTGGAGGATGATACCCAGCTTACAAGGCTCTTTGAGGAAATGGCAAATGCAAAGCCCATTGAGTTCTCAGTTGAGAAACCTTGAAATATGAATTGAAAGAGGTCCCACCATCGCGTGATGGTGGGATTTTTTCTTTTACTAAATAGTCCCTGTGGCATATAATTGTTGATATGATGAGCAAAAGAAAAATCGGAAGAATCTACATATGCCACACTTATTACCATGCATACATTGCAGTGGTGAAAGAACTGGTACGTCGCCATGACAACAGTGACAGAGCAGATATCATACTGAGCACCATGTCCAATGACTTTGGAAACCTTAAAGAAAGGCTTGAGAAAGCCGGAGTTTTTGAGCATGTCTATATGTATGACGAGAAAGAAGATGTTACATCTGAGGAGGTCATGAGTTATCACAAGGATAAGGGCAACATTGTCCTGAATCTCCTTCAGAGGATCAAGTACACGAAGCTCCTTGGAAAGCTCCAGGAGGAGTTTATTCCAACGGATCTGTCGGCATATCAGGATGTGTATGTGTTCTGCGATTCTGACCCAATAGGCTATTATTTGAATTACAGGAAGATTCGTTACCATGCAGTGGAGGACGGACTTAATTCCGGGAAACTGGACGACCAGGCAAGACTTGCCAATAAGGGCGCATGGCCTCTAAAAAAGGCAATGGCAGCAATGGGGCTTATCTTTATCGAGTCTGGCTATAGCAGATATTGCATCGACTATGAAGTCAACGACATAAGTGTCAACCATAAGCCACCTAAGAATATCGTAGAGGTGCCAAGATCGCAGCTGAATGACCGGCTTACAGTTCAGGACCACAGCATTCTGGTGGACATCTTTCTGGAAAATAAGGACAGGGTTGTGGGACAGCTGGTTGATAAGTCTGACTCAAGACCCCAGGTAATGATACTTACAGAGCCTCTGTGCGAGCTGGATGTTCGAAAAAAACTCTTTGGAGACATTGTGGATGAGTACAAGGATGAGCATCGCGTCATCATTAAGCCTCATCCAAGGGATATACTTGATTATGAAAAGGTCTTTCCAGATGTGATTGTTATAAGGGATAAGTTCCCTATGGAAGTTTTGGGAGATATCGAGGGCTTTCAAGTGGACAAGGTCATCTCAGTCATCACTCAGATGGATAATGTATACTTTGCAAAAGAGATTGTTTACCTGGGCCTGGATTTCCTCGACAAGTACGAGGAACCGGCAATCCATCGCAAGACGGAGAATCTTGACAAGTAGGTCGTGACATGCAAAGCCTGCACATCGGCAGAATCAGTGCCGTGGAAGGCATGGTCTGCAATTGGAGAATAATGCATGAGTTTTTACTTAAGGAAAGCCACAATTGAAGATGCGCAGGATATTCTGAGGTGGAGGAATGACCCCGCTACCAGAGAGAATTCTTTTACCAAGAATAAGATCAGTCTCATGTCCCATATGAACTGGTTTGGACGTAAGCTTGCGGATGAAAACTGTCACATCTTTATTCTGATGGATGGAGAGAAAAAAGTTGGAAATATCCGAGTGGATGTAACTGATGAGGTGGGCGAGATAAGCTACATGATCGCACCGGATGCCAGGGGAAAGGGCTATGGCAAGAAGATCATAGCGCTGTTGGAAGAAGAACTTCGTCAGGAAGAAACCGGTGTTAAGACCCTTACAGCTTTTACACTGAAGGAAAACATGGCATCCGCCAGGTGTTTTGAGGTCAACGGATTCAGTTGTGAAGACGCTGGAGATTCACTTTGCTATTCCAAGTCAATTTGATAAAAGCGGGCCTTGCCCGGAATCAACAAGGAGCAATTATGTTTAACAAAGAGATAAAGATTGGAAAAAGATGCGTTGGTGGAGATAATCCATGCATGATAGTGGCAGAGCTGTCCGGCAATCACAACGGAGACTATAACAGGGCTGTGGAGATAATCCATGCAGCAAAGGAAGCCGGCGCAGATGCTGTAAAGCTTCAGACTTACACTGCGGATACCATAACCATTGACTGTGATAAGCCCTGGTTTATGACACCCGGAGACGGGCTTTGGGCAGGAAGAACTCTACATGACCTTTATGAGGAGGCCTACACGCCCTGGGAGTGGCATAAGGGACTTATGGAGGAAGCTGGTAAGCTTGGAATGGAGTGCTTTTCATCTCCTTTTGATCCCACAGCAGTGGACTTCCTTGAGGATTTAAATGTCCCTGCCTACAAGATTGCCAGCTTTGAGATCAACGATATTCCTCTTATACGTAAGATCGCCAGGCTTGGAAAGCCAATAATCTTTGCTACAGGAATAGCATATGAGGAAGATATTCAGAGGGCGCTTGATACCTGCAAGGAAGAGGGGAATGACAATGTGATCCTTCTTAAGTGCGTCAGTGCCTATCCTACACCATACAATCTGGTGAACCTTAGGATGATGCAGAATCTCAGAGATAAGTACGAGTGTGTGGTTGGCCTTTCAGATCATACCCCGGGAGGAACCATTCCTGTGGGAAGCATTGCCCTTGGAGCGAAGATGATCGAGAAACACCTTACCCTGGACCGCTCTGCAGGAGGAGTAGATGATGCCTTCTCCATGGAGCCTAAGGAGTTTGCCCAGATGGTCAAAGAGGTACGTATAATGGAGGAAGCCCTTGGCTCCTACGAGTACAGCCTCACCGACAAGCAGATCAAGGAGAGGAGACTTTCCAGGTCTTTGTTCGTGGTAAAAGACATAAAGGCGGGAGAGACAATAACAGAAGAGAATGTGCGCTCCATCCGTCCCGGGAATGGAATGCACACTATGTACTACGAGGAAGTTCTTGGCAAAAAGGCTGCCTGTGACCTTGAAAAGGGCACACCACTTGCCTGGGAGCATATAGAGAAATGACCGGAATCAGGTGTGATGCCAACTCCATAATAGCTTCAGGCCACATGATGAGATGCCTTACCATCGCAAAAGAGCTGGTAAGGCTTGGAGAAGCTGTGACCTTTTTTGTGGCAGATGACGAGTCCAAAGCCATGTTTGACGCTTATGTGGGAGACCGGACCGGGCAAGGGACGACTTTAGGAGGCGGTTCAAATACAGATATTCCTGTGATCAATGCCGCGGTTCTTGGCACCAACTGGCAGGATATGGAGAGTGAGTTGGAGTTTCTGATCCCTGAACTTGGGAAAAGAAATGTAGACAGGCTCCTTATTGATTCCTATAAAGTTACAGTGACATACTTCAAGAAGCTTAAGGAAGTATGCCCGGTGGCCTATCTTGATGATCTCAATGAGGCCACATATCCTGTGGACATGCTCATAAACTACAGTGGCTATTATAAGAGCCTTAGATATGAAGAAGCTTACAGGAATGTCTGTGGCCATAACAGCTTGCCGACAAAACTGCTGCTTGGGCTTAGTTACGCGCCTCTTAGAGAGCAGTTCTATTCAGACCCGGATGCGGAATCCGGGAGGCAGGAAGCACCAAATGGCGCAGGCAAAGCAGATAAAAAGTCAATTTCCGTTCTTTTGACCTCGGGAGGAGCAGACACCAGAGGGATGCTTCTGGCAACCCTTAAAGCTTCCGAAGGAGCAGGGCTTGTGGATGGCAATGTATATTGGAACGTGGTTGTGGGAAGCCTTGTAAAGGATGCAGAAAGCATTTTTGATTTTGCAAAAGAGCATCACAATGTAAAAATCCATCAATCAGTCACCGACATGGCGGGACTTATGCGAGGCTGTGATGTGGCCATCTGCGCTGCGGGAACCATGCTGACAGAATGTGCAGCCATAGGTCTTCCTGCTGTATTTTATCAGGTGGCAGACAACCAGAAATACAATGTAGACTATTGGAAGAGTACCGGAGGAATGCGCTTTGCCGGGGATGTTACCGGGGGATGCGAATCTGACTTTGGGGATAAAGCCATTAAAGCCAAGAGGGCAGCTATAGAGAAAACCTGCCTGGAGCTGAATGCTCTTTTGGCAGATAAGGCGCAGCTTGAAGAGATGCGAAAGAACCTCGGCGGGATTACCGACGGCCGGGGAGCGAAAAGAATAGCGCAGGAGCTTTTGGCGCTATGAGGGTAACCCTGAAGGCGAGGAAAGTTCTTTTAACAAAAATATAAAGTGAGGCTGGCAGATTATGAAGACACTGGCAATGATTACTGCAAGGGGTGGAAGCAAGAGGATCCCCAGGAAAAATATAAAGGATTTTAACGGAAAGCCCATAATGGCGTATTCCATTGAGGCAGCGCTGGAATCCGGCGTCTATGATGAGGTAATGGTTTCCACTGACGATAAGGAGATTGCTGATATTGCAATTAAGTACGGGGCAAAGGTTCCTTTTTTCAGGAGCGAAAAAACCTCCAATGATTTTGCCACCACAGTAGACGTCATCGAGGAGGTAATTGATACATATCACCGGATGGGACAGGACTTTGACCTGTTTACCTGCATCTATCCCACGGCACCTTTTATAACGGCGCAAAGGCTTAAAGCAGCTGTGGAGGAGCTGAAGGCGTCAGATGCAGACTGCCTTATTCCTGTTGTCAGGTTCTCTTATCCGCCTCAGCGTGCCATGGAGATCCGGGACGGGAAGCTGGTTTTCAGACAGCCTGAGAATCTTTCAAAGAGATCCCAGGACCTTGAGCCCCATTTCCATGACGCAGGGCAGTTCTATGTGGTCCGCACCGAGAGCTTTAAGAAGAACCACGGCATTATGGTGGGAGATATCCTTCCCCTTGAGCTTTCAGAGTTGGAGGTTCAGGACATCGACAACGAAGTAGACTGGAAACTGGCTGAACTTAAGTATAATCTCCTAAGGGAAGAGAACTGACCGGTTTATTTACAACTAAATATTAAGAAATGCATGGGGATGTCCGATAAATATAAAAGATGGATATCCCCTTTTATAATTTTATTCTTTGGGTTATAATGTGGAATGAAATCATATACTTATTAACATCCGCATTTATGCGCTTTCATAAAACACTTGAAAGGGGAACTTAGGAAATATGCAGTACGCAGATATAGGAATTGACCTTGGAACCGCATCCGTCCTTGTATATATCAAGGGCAAGGGCGTTGTTTTAAAAGAGCCATCAGTTGTGGCTTACGACAGAGATACAGAAGAGATCAAGGCTATCGGTGAGGATGCCAGGCTTATGCTTGGTCGTACACCGGGCAACATCGTTGCCGTAAGACCGCTTCGTCAGGGCGTTATCTCTAACTACAAGATCACTGAGCAGATGATGAGATACTTCATCAAGAAGGCCATCGGACGCAGGATCCACAGAAAGCCCTTCATCGCAGTATGTGTTCCTTCAGGAGCTACTGAGGTTGAGAAGAAGGCTGTTGAGGATGCAACAAGACTTTGTGGCGCCAGAGACGTTAAGACCATCGAGGAGCCTATAGCAGCAGCTATCGGAGCAGGAATTGATATCACAAAGCCCTGCGGAAACATGATCGTTGATATAGGCGGTGGCACATCAGATATCGCAGTTATCTCCCTTGGAGGAACTGTTGTAAGTACATCCGTTAAGGTTGCAGGAGATGATTTCGATGAGGCAATCGTGCGTTACATGCGTAAGAAGCACAATCTCCTTATCGGTGATCGTACTGCTGAAGATATTAAGATCAAGATTGGATCAGCTTATCCAAGAGCTGAGAGTGATTTCATGGATGTCCGCGGAAGGAACCTGGTCACAGGTCTTCCCAAGACAGTAAAGGTTTCTTCAGAGGAGACTGAAGAGGCGCTCAGAGAGCCCACAAGCCAGATCATCGAGGCTATCCACAGCGTGCTTGAGAACACTCCTCCTGAGCTGGCAGCAGATATTGCTGACAGGGGTATTGTTCTTACAGGTGGCGGAGCACTTCTTCGTGGCCTTGAGGACCTTATCTATTCCAAGACAGGTATCAACACAATGACTGCTGAGGATCCCATGACAGCTGTTGCTATAGGAACAGGCCGTTATGTGGAGTTCATCGCCGGTTATCGTGAGGACTGATACAGTAACGACAACACAATGGACTGCTCATGGACTGAGCAGAATAAGTGGTTACAGCTTATATGCAGCAAGCAGTAATCATTAACGGCCAGGATGGCATGAGGAATTTTGTATGGTAAAAGGTCTTTACACTGCTTACACAGGAATGATCAA
>DFGW01000134.1 GCA_002372465.1 Butyrivibrio sp. UBA3740 | reverse complement strand
ATCAAGAACTTCAAGAAGTATGAAGGCAATGACGCCGGTAAGGCTCTTGTAGCTGCTGGCCCAAAGCTTTGATCTAAAGCAGATAACTTTTAAAACAAATGAGGCACTACGTCTTTTCCGACGTAGTGCCTTTTCGTATAATACTATTAGTAACTACCGGGAGGTATTTCAAAGAATTCTGATGGAGAAGAAAAGAGAATACTATCTTGACATAGCCAAGGTAGCATCAATGATAGGGGTCATAATAGTTCACACAGGAGCGATCAGCTGGTATGAGGGACCATTTGGTGTTTATCCCTGGGGGGTATTAAACATCTTTGATATGCTGGGGAGATTCAGTGTCCCTGTTTTTCTGATGATCAGCGGATATCTGTTCTTAAATCCGCAAAGGCAGGTAAGGCCCTCTGATATTTTTAAAAAGTACCTACCAAGACTTCTTTGCGCATTCTTTTTCTGGTCATTTCTCTACGCACTTATAACCAGTGGCTTTATGACTTCAAGATCGCTTTCGGAAGGAGTTGGAGAAAGGCTTCTTCATGACACCTTGGCGGGGAGATATCACATGTGGTATATCTTTGCCATAGCAGGACTTTACATAATCACTCCGGTTCTAAGGCCTGTGGCTGCTGACAGAAATGCCATGAGATATTTCCTTCTGGTGTCATTTATCCTTACTTATCTGATTCCCACCCTGCAGCTGATCCCGGCGGTTGCAGACAGCACCTTCTGGTTCACCGGAAAGTTTGATCTGTCCCACATTTCAGGATATGTTTTTTATTATCTGGCCGGCTATTACTTTGGAACTGAAGACCTTGGACCAAAGCAAAGAAGGCTAATCTACGGGATTGGTATAGCAGCTGCTTTTATAATGTTCATAGTGGTTTCAGTAGCGATCATAAGCCAGCAGTACCCGGCTCATACCTACCATGAATATACAAATGCCGGTATGCCAATGTATGGTCTGGCTGCTTTTGTGTTTTTCAGATACAGATTTAAGGATGTGGATCCGGACGCAAAAATAATGAGAGCCATAATAAAGCTCTCAAAAATGAACCTTGGAATATACCTGGTACATGACTTTGGACTTATAGTCTTCAGGAAGATCGGACTAAAGCCTGTAATGGGAACACCCTTTATTATGCTTCCCCTTCTTGCTTTAGCTGATTTTGGGATATCAGTCTGCATCGTATTTGTGATCAGTCACATACCGGTATTAAAAAAATGGGTGATCTGATAATAAAGCGACATGCAGCAGTGCTACATGTCGCTTTTAATCTGTATGTATTCTCGTGGACTGTGTCCGTCGACCTTTTTGAAAACCTTGGAGAAGTAGTAGGCCGATTCAAAGCCCAGGGCATCAGCTACTTCATATATCTTCATATCACCGGACAGGAGCATCTCTTTTGCCCTGTCTATCTTCTTGGTGTAGACATACTCAGAGAAACCGGTCTCAGTATTTCTTTTGAAAAGAACTGACAGATATGCGGGGGAAAGACCGAAGACCTCAGCAACTTCGTTTAGCTGAAGCTTACCGTTTAAGTTTTCGTCTATATATTCCTGAATGGCGGTTATGAGCTTGTCCTTGCCAGAACGACGGTTACTTCCTACTATGTGGCTAAAGAGCCTTATGGGATTGGTGCTGTCGGCCTGCTGCTGGGCAGTCATTGCTTCGTCAAAGGATACTGCTATGTCCATTGGTGCGGATACGGCAGATCCAATACCGAAGGTGAGAGATGCCTTAAAATAACTGGTTATCATGGTCCTGGCATTTTCCAAGGCTTCCGTGATAAGATCCATTGTCCCGGCTATCGGAGTATCTTCCATAAAGGAGAAAACCACTGCAAAATGCTGCAGATCGATCGAGACTATCTGGCAGGGAGCGTGCCTTGATATTATCTCTTTTGCCATGCTTATGCTGGAACTATAGATATCCAGGGCCTCTGAGGTGAAGGAGTCGCTGCCTGAAGCTGTAGCATCAGAGCTTATCTTGCTATTGACTACGATATAACGGTTAAAGTCAAAGGAAAGGTTAAGTTTTGCTGCTTCCGAAAGGAGGTCCTCCTGAGAGGAAATCTGATGATTAAAGAGCCTTAGCATAAACTTTTGCCGCAGATCTTCAAGAGAACTGTTGCTGTTTGATTTGGGCGGAGTGGCAGCAGGCTTTATCTTATCTACTCTTGCAACGGCCTTGGTGATGGCAGCTGAGAGTGTGCCTGGGTTAAGCTCTATCTTCACCAGGTAGTCCACAGCATCGTAAACTATTGCCTGCCTCGCCATCTCAAATTCTTCGTAGGCGGTCAGCATGATAAAAGCCGGAACCGGGCCATATTTGTTGTGTGATTTGCTAAGGAGCTCCAAGCCTGTCATTACCGGCATGCGGATATCGGCGATAACTATGTCAGGCGGATCCTGGGAAATGATATCCCAGGCCTCCTGGCCGTTTGAGGCTGTTCCCACTATTTCAATGTTTTCTGCATGGTCCTTGGCGAGCATGGTCTTTAATCCGATCTGGACCAATGGCTCGTCATCCACAATTAACAATCTGTACATTCTGCTTCCTCTTCAAAGGGAAGTATAAAGCTCATGGTAGTGAACTTGTTTTCTTCGCTTTTTATTTTTATTCCGTAGCTATCACCAAAGGTGTATTTGATTCGCTGGTTGACGTTATAGACACCGATCTGTCTGAAAAATTCTGTGGAGGTCTGGCTTTTTCCGCTTAGTACCTCTTCTATGGACTTACTGCTCATGCCAACGCCGTTGTCAGTTACGTCTATTACGACATTTCCATCGCGCTTGTAGGTGTGAATGGTAATTTTGCCGGCGCTTCCCTTGGGCTCGATCCCATGGAAGATGGCATTTTCTATAATGGGCTGAAGGGAGAAGCGGTTGATCTTCTGCCTTAGAAGAGCTTCCTCCTCGGTTATGTATTCCAGGTCGATAGTTCCGCCATAGCGGTATTTCATAATGGTAAAATAGTCATCCACCAAAGAGAATTCATCGCTTATTGGGATCAGATCCTCTGTGCTCTTTGAAATGTTCTTCATCAGACGGGAAAGAGCGGTGGACATGTCTGCAATGCCCTCTGATCCCTGAATTGTCGCCATCCATTTGATGGTGTTTAGGGTGTTGTACAAAAAGTGGGGATTAATTTGCGACTGGAGGATCTGATACTCAAGATCGTGCTTGGCTTTTTCATCCACAAGCCTCTTCTCCATAAGGTCTGAGACATTTTCCGACAGATTGTTGATACCTCTGCCAATCTCGCCAAGCTCGTTGTCCCACTCAATCTTCTCATCTCTGGAAAAATCACCCTGTCCTATTTTATCAAGACGACTTATGAGCCTGTCAACCGGGCGGGTTATAGTCCGATGCAGGGAGATGCTCAGGATAACTCCTGCCAGAAGGATCAACAGAAATATTGCAACTATAAGAAGCTTATAGGTGCGTAGCCTTCCCTCGAGAGCAGCTTTGGATGGCAGGTAGGATATAGTCCAGCCGGTATTCGGAAGAACGTAGGATATGGCATCTTCAGGAACAGTGTCTTTTACCAGGTCAAAAGAGCTGTATCTGTAGGAACTGCCCGGACCAAAGGTGATAAAAAGTGCATCATCCTCTGTCAATACAAAACTTTTAAAAGAATTTGTGATAACTGAGATGGGAATATCCATATAGACCCACCCGATGATCTGAGAAGATGACGAGCTGTAGATGGGTCTTACTATAGGAAGTATATTTGGTGTTCCCGTTCTGCTAAGAGGATTTGGGAAAAAGCCATCCCACCTGAAGGTCTGATCAGTGATGTGGGCTTCAAAAAAGTCGGAATCCATTATAGTCATGGGAACATTGGCAATGGACTGAGCATCCCCGGTGGAAATGGTCTGCAGAAACTGAGTGCCATAGGGTGTTGCGATGACAACTCTTTCAACAAGGTTTCTGACACCTACAATATTAAATTCATTGTTTAGATGATTCCAGGCATTAACAGAGAGCTTCCTTCCGGATTGAAGGTCCGTTGCATAGGTCCGTTCCACAGTACGAAGATAGTTGCTGATGGTACTGTCGAGACAGATCCAGTTGGAGAAGGTAATGACGGTGTTGATATCGGAATCCAGATCATTGCCGAGGATATGAATATTTGTAAGAGCTGACTGATGCTGGTTATCCTTTAAGTATCTGACGGAAAGAACATAGCTGGCAGATGCAACGGATAGTGCGATTACGAGGGCAAAGCCCACAGCCCATATTACGATTTTGTTCCGAATAGAGTGTTTTTTGGTATGCATAGGTATATATTAGAGCAGAGGTCTGATAAAGAAAATACAGTTTTATATAAAAAAAATGCATTTTTTTGACAATAAGAGTTAAAGAATGTGCATTCATTGAATTATTAAGAAATTATAAACTGAATACATAACAAACAAGTCGCGGGTATGCGGCACTTTCTAAAGGGAGGTTTATATGAAAAAGAGAATTCTTAGCTCTTTACTTGCCATGACCATGGTCGTTGCAAGCATCACCGGTTGCGGAGCAGCAGCTGAGCAGGCTCCTGCAGCAGACACTCAGACACAGGAACAGACACAGGAACAGCCTGAGGCAGCTCCTGCTGAGACAACAGAGACAGCAGCTGAGACAGCAGAGACAACTTCCGATGAGCCTGTAACACTTAAGTGGGCACTTTGGGATGTATCCAGCACAGTTTATTATCAGCCACTTATCGATGCTTATACAGCAGCTCATCCAAATGTAACAATCGAGATGGTTGACCTTGGATCAACAGATTACAGCACAGTTCTTGGAACACAGCTTTCAGGAGCAGGTTCAGACTTCGACGTAGTAACAATCAAGGATGTTCCCGGATATGTATCACTGGTTAACAAGGGCGTTCTTGAGCCCCTTAATGACCGCATTGCAGCTGATGGCGTTGACCTTTCTCTTTACAACGGAGTTACAGATCAGGTAACAATAGACGGAAGCCTTTACGAGCTTCCTTTCAGATCAGATATCTGGGTTCTTTTCTATAACAAGGATATCTTCGATAAGGCCGGCGTAGACTATCCTACAAATGATATGACCTGGGAAGACTACGACAAGCTTGCAAGAAGTGTAACAGATACAACACCTGGAGCTGAGGTTTACGGTTCACACTACCACACCTGGAGATCAACAATCCAGCTTGATGGTATCCTTGATGGAAAGCACACAATCGTTGATGGCGAGTACGACTTCACAAAGCCTTACTACGAGATGGTTCTTAACCAGCAGAAAGATGGTGTCTGCATGGATTATGCAACACTTAAGACACAGGGACTTCACTACTCTGCAGCTTTTGCACAGGGTAATGTAGCTACAATGAACATGGGATCATGGTTCATCGCAACACTTATCCAGAAGATCAAAGACGGTGAGTACACAGATTGCACAAACTGGGGTATTGTTAAGTATCCTCATGCTGACGGAGTAGAGCCTGGTTCAACTCTTTCAACTATCACAGCTCTTTCAATTCCTACATCAGCACCTAACAAAGATGCAGCCTGGGATTTCGTTAAGTTTGTAAGTGGCGCTGAGGGTGCAGAGGTTATGGCTTCTACAGGTAACATCCCTGCCATGACAAACAAGACAATCGTTGACATCATCGCTTCTATGGATGGATTCCCAACAGATGATGCTTCAAAAGAGGCACTCATCACAAGCCACACATACCTTGAGATGCCTGCAAACGACAAGTCATCTGAGATCGAGACAGTTCTCAACGAGCAGCATGATCTCATCATGACAGAGTCTTCAACAGTTGATGATGGTATCGCTGCAATGAACGAAGGTGTTCAGGCAGTTCTTGCTCAGTAATTTTTAAATCAGATACCAAAAGACGGAGCACTTGAACGTCAGGAAAAACCTAGTTCAAGTGCTCCTTTTAGGAAAAACGCTATTTAAGGAAAATGAGGAAACACACATGGCTGCAGAACTTACTGCAATGGAACAGAATATGAAGAGACGCCAGAGGAAAAGAAATCTGGTTACCTATTCATTTATCGCACCGAACTTTATTGGGTTTGCAATATTTACCCTTGGACCTATAATCCTGGCCCTGCTCATGTCTTTTGCTGAGTGGGACGGAAGTAATGCGATGAAGTTTGTTGGTCTTAGCAACTTCACGCAGATATTTGCAGACGACAGATTCACATCTGCATTAAAGAATACGATCATCTACAGTATATTCACAGTGCCCATAACTCTTGTAATGGCGCTGGCACTGGCTATTCTTCTCAATCAGAAGATCAAGGGAAAGAGCTTTTTCAGAACTGTTGCCTTCTTTCCTTATGTTGCTTCACTGGTTGCCGTTGCTGCTGTATGGAACAT
>DFGW01000170.1 GCA_002372465.1 Butyrivibrio sp. UBA3740 | reverse complement strand
GACGATGCCATCGAGAACTTTAAAAAGACTGTAGGAGATAATTATAAGAAGAAAATCGGATACGACGCCACATTCTACACAGTAGAGATTGGCGGAGGCCCTGAAATAATCTAAAGAATAAGGAAGACTCAGCCGGCGGCTGAGTCTTCTTTTGGTAGCATATTAAGTATTGTGTTGCGGCTTAAGGAATTGAGGTTCTTGGCAATGGGAACAAGGCCGTCAAGTTTTTTCTGGATCTCTGATTCGCTAAAGCCAAGCTTGGTCTTGTACATATCAATAAGGAGCCTGTAGGTTCCGGTTATATCGGTTCTGGTCTTTACTGCAAATTCAAGGACACTGGTGGAGTCTTCAAACCTGCCCTGGTCATAGAGCTCTTTTCCCCACTTCTGAAGAGCACAGACTAAAGCTGTGTAATTCTGGTCATACTGGGTTAAGGGTGTGATATTGGCAGTGCCATATTCAAGCTTAAGGTCAGTGTTGGAGATACCGGTGAGATTGACGATCTTCTCATCCTTAAGGGCCATCAGCTCCTCTTCAGAGGATTGAAGGACCGGATTGTCGCCTGCTGTGCCAAAGGGCAGAAGATCAACAGGGATATGGATGTACTCCAGATTTTCCAGGCTTTTTTTGCGGACACTGTTGGATCTGGATTCTTTTTCCCAAAAGTTTTCTTCCCGCTGCTCGGCCTTTCTGGACACCCTTCTCATGTTGAAATTCATGATTATGCATAACAATATGAAACTTGCTAAAAAGGGGAATTTCATCTATAATATCCTTTCAGTAAATTCGGTCACATTTACATAATATCACAGAGGAAGTATTATGAAAAAATTTTTTGAGGGCTTTGTTGTAGCGATTTTGCTGACACTGTTAATACCGGTCGGCAGAGTTTATGCGACAGATGCCAGGCAGATTGCCAAGGGAGTCAGCATTGGACCTGTCGATGTATCAGGACTTAGTATTACTGATGCAGAGAACAAGGTTTCTTCATATGTTAACGAGATTTCGGAGCAGCAGATAACTCTTTCTGCCGGAGAGGGGAGAGAGCTTCAGTTTACAGGTTCAGACATTGGTCTTTACTGGAGCAACACCGGAGTAGTAGATGAGGCATATGCACTGGGACACCAGGGCAATATTTTACAGAGATACAAGGCTTTAAAGGATTTAGAGAACGACACCCATACCTATGAAATCGTCTATGGATATGAGAAAGAGGCTTTAGAGGCAATTGTTGCTTCCTGCGCAGAGGCCTTTGACCAGGAGAAGATCAATTACACCCTGACCAAGACTGATGAAGGATTCGTGGTTTCAGACGGACAAAAGGGCTACGTGGTGGATCAGGCCCAGTCCCTTTCACTTATAGACAGTTTTATCCAGAACGGATATGGACAGGGCAGCAACATTGTCTCCCTTGCCATTAAAGAGGATGAGCCAAGAGGAAGCTATGAAGAGCTTTCAAAGGTTCGTGACGTCCTTGGCACTTTCACCACAAGCTACAAGTCTTCGGGAGCGTCCAGAAGCGCCAATGTGGCTAACGGCTGCAGACTTATCAACGGATCTACAATCTATCCCGGGGATGAGTTCTCGGTTCTTGATACCATAACACCATTTACCGAGGCCAATGGCTATTTCCCTGCAGGCTCTTACCTGAACGGCCTGGTTGTAGAGAGCGTGGGAGGCGGTATCTGCCAGGTTTCCACTACCCTTTACAATGCAGTTCTTCTGGCAGAGCTTGAGGTAACAGAGAGACATAACCACTCCATGATCGTAACTTACGTGGATCCTTCTGCTGATGCAGCCATTGCTGAGTCCGGCGGAAAGAACTTCAAGTTCGTCAACAACACTCAGTCTCCTATTTATATAGAAGGATACACCACTTCAGACAAGCACATTACATTTACCATATATGGCGTTGAGACAAGGGATCCCGGGAGAAAGGTTTCCTACCAGAGTGAAGTTCTGGAAAAGACCCCTGCTTCTGCGGACCAGTTTGTGACAGACCCGTCATCAGCCCTTGGCTCACTAAGCACCCAGTCAGCGCACCTTGGGTATAAGGCCCAGCTTTGGAAGATCGTTACAGAAAACGGCGAGACCACCAAGGAAGTTGTCAACAGCAGCACCTATAAGATGGTGCCCAAGATTGTTACTGTAGGTACAGCCGGAGCGGATGGCAACCAGATGGCACAGATACAGACTGCCATTGCCACGGGAGATGCAGGCACAGTAAAGGCTGTAGCAGGAGCCCTGGCAGCAGCCAGAAATGCAGCCGGAACTGAGGGCGAAGAGGCAGCCAATCAGGCAATCAACGATGCAGTAAATGCAGCCAATGCACAGCTTCAGCAGCAACAGGAAGCAGCGGCAGCTGCGGCAGCAGAAGCACAGGCACCTGCGCCGGAAGCAGATATGGAGAGCGTTTCCACAGAAGGCTGATCCGGTCTTTGGAGAGTGAATGAGAATTGGTAAGATAACTGAGAACGCACTTAAGCGCTCGGTTTTGAAGCAGATAAGAACAGAATATAAAGGACTTGAAAGCGCAGCTGTAGGGACAGACTGCGCTTTTTCTAATGATAAAAAGACATTTTCCGCAATCTGCCCTGTCACGGCGGACATTTCAAGCCCGGGCTTTTATGCGGTAGTCAAGGCGGCAAACAGCCTCATTGCCCAGGGGATTAAGCCTGATCACGTGACTCTTTCCGTTCTTTTACCGGAGGATGCAGAGGAAAAGAACCTTAAGACCATAGTCCGGGATGCACTGGAAGCGGCGAGGATGTGTCAAACAACCTATGCTGGCGGACACACGGAGGTGACAGGAGCTGTTACAAGGCCGGTGGTTACTGCAACGGCAGTGGGAACAGCTGATGAAGAGCCGAAAATTCTTTTAACAAGGCCGAAGGCCGGGCAGAGCCTTGTGGTGACCAAGTGGATCGCCCTGGAAGGAACAGCCATGCTTGCCGGGGAAAAGAAATCTGAACTGTCAAAAAGGTATCCGGTACCCTTCATAGATGGGGCAGCTGCCTTCAAGGAGCTTCTGGATATAGGGCCGGAGGCTGCAGTCGCGATAAAGCCCGGTGCCGTAGCAGTTCATGATCTTTCATCGGGAGGCATATATGCAGCCCTCTGGGAGATGGCACAGCGAGCGGGATGTGGACTTAGAGTAGACTTAAAGAGCATTCCGCTTAAGCAGGAGACAGTGGAGATATGCGAGTTTTTTGAGATCAATCCTTTTCAGCTGCTCTCCGGAGGTGCGCTTTTGATAGCCTGCGACGATGGTGAGAGGCTGGTTGAGAGCCTTGAAGAAGCAGGGATTCATGCTGCGGTAATCGGGACGCTTAAGGAAGGCAATGACAGGATCCTTGTCAATGATGAGGAGGAGAGGTTTTTGGAACTTCCACAGGCAGATGAGATTCACAAGGTTTTGTAGTACTATATTAGTAAATGTTTGAAAAGAGGAGACATGCATGAGTACAAGACAGGAGATACTTAGTATTATTGAGAAGAACAGCCGCATTGATGTTCATGAGCTCAGCATTTTATTGGGAGCCGAGGAGATCGTAGTTGCCAATGAGCTTAAGGCCATGGAGGATGAGGGCATCATCTGCGGCTATCACACTATGATAGACTGGTCCAAGACCGATATTGAGAAGGTTAACGCTCTTATTGAGGTTAAGGTTACTCCTCAAAGGGGGCTTGGTTTTGACAGCATCGCTGAGAGAATCTATAAATATCCTGAAGTTACCAGCGTATATCTGATGAGTGGCGGTTTTGACCTTATGGTAATCCTTGAGGGAAAGACTCTTCAGGAGGTTGCCAGCTTTGTAAGCAATAAGCTCTCTACTCTGGACACTGTCCTTAGCACAGCCACACATTTCATCCTTAAGAAGTACAAGGATCACGGAACCATTCTGGCAAGAAAATATGAAGATACAAGGGAGATTGTTTCGCCATGAGAAATCCCATTGGAAAGAAAGTAGTAGATATAAAGCCATCGGGTATCAGGAAGTTCTTTGACATAGTTCTTGAGACTGAAGGAGCTATTTCCCTAGGTGTGGGCGAACCGGACTTCGACACCCCCTGGCATATAAGAGACGAGGGAATTTATTCCCTGGAGAAGGGCAGAACCTTCTATACATCCAATTCAGGTCTTAAGGAGCTTAGATGTGAGGTTTCCAACTATATCAGAAGGACTCAGGGTGTAAGCTATGACCCGTTAAAAGAGATATTTATTACGGTAGGTGGCTCTGAAGCCATTGACCTTGCCCTTCGCGCCATGGTTGATCCCGGGGATGAGGTTCTGATCCCTCAGCCCAGCTATGTTTCCTACGAGCCCTGCGCCATTTTGGCCGACGCTGTACCTGTGATCATTGAGCTTAAAGAGGAAAATGACTTTCGCTTAACGGCACAGGAGGTTCTTGATAAGGTTACAGACAAGACCAAGATACTGGTCCTTCCCTTCCCCAACAACCCGACAGGGGCAATCATGGAGAAGGAAGACCTGGAGGAAATCGCAAAGGTTGTAATTGAAAAAGATCTCTATGTAATTTCGGATGAGATATACTCAGAGCTGACCTATAGTGGCAAGCACGTATCAATCATCACTCTTCCCGGAATGAAGGAGAGGACTATCCTGATAAATGGTTTTTCCAAGGCCTATGCCATGACAGGCTGG
>DFGW01000114.1 GCA_002372465.1 Butyrivibrio sp. UBA3740 | reverse complement strand
AGCAGCTTCCCCAGAGGATGAAGGCGATTCATCCAATGGGAACGCTGCTGAAGATTCTGTATCTTATTCAGTTCATGCAAGTTGTCTTCTATTGCTTTCACACTAATATTCCAAGTATCGAGTCTTCTATGCAAAGCTTAGACAGACTCAGTTGAGTCCTTCTTTTTGAAGAACCTGAAGGCATAGCTGGCACCTACCATTACTCCTACTACAACCAGGGATCCTACGATTCCCGAGAAGCTGGTACCGGCAGCTGATTCGCTGTCCTTAAACGCGTAGTCAGGCAAAAGAGATGTACTCTCCTGAATGCCTGCTGCCGTGTCATAAACGCCGCCGTCTGCTTCAAGCTCTGTTGTTCCTGCAACCTGCTCCATTGACCACTCAAGGCCATCTGGAAATGCAGATGCAAAAAGAGATATTGCACCACCGCAGATTGCTGCTGCAACTGCAATGGCAATGATTGTTCCCTTGAGGCTGAGCTTCCCTTCCTTAACTTCGGTGCTCTCACCTACGCCCCACAAAAGCTCAGGTCTTGCTTCATGAATGAACACAAGAACTGCTGCGGTGATAAGGCCTTCCACCAGACCGATAGCCAGATGGATAGGCTGCATTGTAGCCACAAATACTGAAAAGGGAAGGTCAGTTACACCCGAGAGCAAAGTCTCGATGCAGACAGAAAACGCACCCATCTGCAGTGTAAGGATACATCCGATTATGGACGAAAGGATGATCTTACCCCTTGTGGCTCCTTTCCTCATTATTGGCTTCCATATCAGCAAAGCCCCCACGAAACACCCGTAAAAGGCCATATTCCATATATTGCACCCCAGGGCCAATAGTCCTCCGTCAGCAAAGAGTAAACACTGAACCAAGAGCACTCCTATCATTGTAAGGAAACCTGCGTAAGGTCCAAGGATGGCAGAGAGCATCATTCCTCCGCACAAGTGCCCTGAAGATCCGGTTCCGGGAATTGTAAAGTTCAGCATCTGAGTAGCAAAGACAAAGGCACCCATAACTCCCATTACAGGAATCTTCTTAGGGTCATTCTCATCTCTTACCTGCTTAACAGAAATGCCCGCTGCTGATGCGGATAATACGTACATTGTTCCGGCAACTGCCGGTGCCACTAAGGCGTCAGCCATATGCATAATCATTTCCCCCATATACTGTGGTTTTTGCGGTTCAAAAACCGCTTAGTACAGTATAAAGGCGAGCAGCACAGGTCCACAAGCCCCCTGGGGGGTTCTATTTTTATTTAATTTTCTCAAAAAGTTCTTTTATCGCCTTATCATATGGAGCTCTTAAAATGCCGTACTCTGTGACGATTCCTGCAATCAGTTCATTGTCAGTCACATCAAAGGCGGGGTTATAAACTTTCACTCCCTCAGGCGCCATACGCTCCTTGTACCACATCTCTGTGACTTCCTCAGGCTTTCTCTGCTCTATCTTTATATCATCACCGGTCGCTGTATTGATATCGATGGTTGACGTAGGGGCGCAGATATAGAACGGAACACCATATCTCTTTGCCGCCAGAGCCACCATGCTGGTTCCGATCTTGTTGGCTGCATCTCCGTTGGCTGCCACCCTGTCGCAGCCTGTAAAGATAACATTTATTGCTCCGCTCTTCATAAGCGACGCAGACATATTGTCACAAAGAAGAGTTGTATCAATACCTGCAGAATGAAGCTCAAAAGACGTAAGCCTTGCCCCCTGCAAAAGAGGCCTTGTCTCATCGCAGTAAACTCTTATATTCATGCCCTTCTCGTGAGCCAGGTACATGGGCGCTGTTGCAGTTCCGTACTTGCAGGCGCACAGCTGCCCGGCATTGCAGTGAGTAAGAAGTCCGTCTCCATCTTTTATCAGAGTCACACCGTACTCTCCGATCCTGCGACATACATCGATATCTTCTGCCTTTATGCGCTGACATTCATCACGCATCTCCTCTATCAGTTTGGTGCGGATCTGATCAAAGTTCTTTTCCGAATCGGCGCCTGGTTCTGCCTGGTTCGCATCGGTGCCTGATGTCGGCTGGCTTGTACCGTTGCCTGCCTCTGCCCGGCTCACAGCCGCTCCATTGCTAATATCTCCGTAGACCTGCTCCATATGAGCCTTCATGCGCTTTAGTGCCCAGGACAGATTGACCGCAGTGGGCCTTGAGGAATTCAGGTACTCGCTCTTTTCATCCAGCTCTTTCATGAACTCTTCATAGGTCCGGGCCTTGGAGTGCTTCATCAGAAGATAAAGTCCCATTCCGGCACTCACTCCAATGGCCGGCGCGCCTCTTACCTGCAACAGGTATATTGCATCCCATATCTCTTTTGCCGTGTGAAGCCTAATGATCTCAATCTTCCCCGGAAGCAGCGTCTGGTCAATGATCTCCAGCGCGTCATCCTCATCAATAAGTGATACAGTCTCGTAATCAAGTATGCTCTTCATTTATCTCTCCATTCATTAAAAAAGACTGCCAGGCGCTTAGCACCTGACAGTCTATATTTTACACTATAAGAGATAATAAATCATTACTCCTTAGCTGCGAGCTCTTCCTTAAGTCTCTTTGTAAGAGCAGGAACAACCTTGTTGAGGTCTCCTACGATACCGTAATCAGCTACGTCAAAGATAGGAGCGTTCTCATCCTTGTTGATAGCGATGATGATATCAGACTCTTCCATACCGGCAACGTGCTGGATTGCTCCGGAGATACCGATAGCGAAGTAAAGTGAAGGACGAACTGTCTTACCTGTCTGTCCAACCTGAAGATCCTTTGGCTTCCAGCCTGAATCTACAACTGCACGAGAGCAGGAAACTGTTCCGTTAAGAACCTCTGCCAGATCCTCAAGGATCTTGAAGTTCTC
>DFGW01000259.1 GCA_002372465.1 Butyrivibrio sp. UBA3740 | reverse complement strand
CGGCGGAATCTTCGTATTCCCTGTTGTAGGTAACGTAGCTATGTACCTCGTAGCACTTGTTGTTGGATCCGTAGTTGGATGCATCATGCTCGGAATCCTCAAAAAGGACGCTCAAGAGGCATAAATAGATAAACAACTAATATTTGCACAGCCGCGAAAAAGGCGGCTGTGCTAAACCATTAAAGAGAAAGGAAGAAACTATTATGGTATCTCAGAAGATCACAGTAACTAACGAACAGGGAATGCACATGCGTCCTGCATCCGTTTTCTCACAGGCAATGACACCTTTTGCATCAGATGTAAAGATCGTTTTCAACGGAAACACCTATGACGCAAAGAGCGTAATGATGCTCATGAGCGCATGCATCAAATGCGGAGCAGAGATTGAAATCCAGTGCGACGGTGCTGACGAAGCAGAGGCACTCAAGAAAGCTATCGAACTTGTAGAAAGCGGATTAGGAGACTGACCACGATCACTTAACGAGGTCTTATTAAAAGGAGTCATATATGTATAACGGTATAGCCGCCTCACGAGGCATTGGTATTGGCAGTATCTGCGTCATTGCAGAGCATGACCTCTCATATGAAGCCGTTAAGGTGACAGATATTGAGGGTGAACAGAAGCGTTTTAGTGACGCGGTTGAAAAGTTTAAGGCAGAAACTAAAGAGATGGCTGAGGACATCAGAAAGCGCATCGGACCTAAGGAAGCAGAAATCCTTGAAGGTCACCTTGTGATGATCTCTGACCCCAGCATGTCCGGAGAAATGGGCAAGATGATCGCAACCGGTCAGTGTGCCGAAGCGGCTGTTGAGGCAGTTTGCGACATGTTCATCGGAATGTTCTCCAAGATGGACGACGAGATGATGAAGCAAAGAGCCTCTGACATCGCAGATGTTAAGGTCAGCCTTTTAAAGATTCTCCTGGGCATAGAAGACGTGGATATCAGTAAGGTTCCTCAGGGAACAGTACTGGTTGCAAAGGATCTCACTCCTTCCATGACCTCTCAGATCATAAAAGAAAACGTTGCAGGTATCATAACAGAGGTCGGAGGAAAGACCTCCCACTCTGCTATTCTGGCAAGAGCTCTTGAGATCCCTGCTGTTCTTTCTGTTCCCGATGCCACTACCCTGGTCAAGGACAAGGATACAGCAATTGTAGACGGAACCGAGGGCGTAGTCTATATCAACCCTGAGGGAGATGTTCTTTCAAAGTACATCATCAAGCGCGAGGAATTCATCAAGAAACAGTCCGAGCTTGCTGCCTTCCAGGGAAAAGAGACTGTCACAGCCGATGGTATAAGCCTTGAGCTGTTCTGCAACATCGGTACTCCCAAAGACGCCAAGAAGGCCGTTGAATGTGACGGCGAGGGCGTAGGTCTTTTCCGTTCAGAATTCCTGTTCATGGACAACAATCACATGCCCACTGAGGACGAGCAGTTTGCAGCCTACAAGGAGGCAGCGGAAGTCCTGGGAGGCAAGCCCGTTATCATCAGAACCCTTGATATCGGTGGCGATAAGGATATCCCTTATCTGAACATGAAGAAGGAAGAAAATCCCTTCCTGGGCTACAGAGCTGTAAGATACTGCCTTGGAAACAGGGACAGCTACATGCTGCAGCTTCGGGCTATTGTCCGCGCCAGTGCCTTTGGCAAGGTGAAGATAATGGTTCCTCTTGTAACCTGTGTGGAAGAGATCAGAGCTGTAAAAGAGCTTGTAGCAGAGATAAAGAAAGATTTTGACGAGAAAGGCATAGCCTACGACAAAGACATTGAAGTGGGCTGCATGATTGAAACTCCTGCCGCTTCTCTCATAGCTGACATACTCGCTAAAGAGGCAGACTTCTTCTCAATCGGAACCAACGACCTTACTCAGTACACCATGAGCGTTGACAGAGGAAATGCTGACGTAGCATACCTTTACTCAACATTCCAGCCGGCTGTCCTTCGCTCCATAAAGCACATAATAGAATGCGGTAGAAATGCCGGAATACCGGTTGGAATGTGTGGAGAAGCTGCTGCTGATCCACTGATGATACCACTTCTTATTTCCTTTGGCCTGACAGAGTTCTCAGTTAACCCTGTTCTCGTCCTGACAGCAAGATGCATAATTTCCAAGTGGAGCAAGGCTGATGCCGATGCTCTCACAGCAAAGGTTATGGCACTTGATACCGAAAGTGAGATTCAGAGCCTTCTGAAGGAATCTGCCAAGGAATAACACGATAATAATACCTACTTCTCATAAAAAGAGGTGGCTATCCGAAAGGATAACCACCTCTTTAATATGTTTAACACTTTATTTATCAAACAATTCCCTGAGCCTTCATAGCCTCTGCAACCTTAAGGAAGCCTGCGATGTTGGCACCTGCAACATAGTCACCCTCCTTGCCATACTTCTTTGCTGCCTCAGAAATGCTCTTGTAGATATTAACCATGATTCCCTGGAGCTTACTGTCAACCTCCTCGAAGGACCATGAAAGTCTCTCACTGTTCTGGCTCATCTCAAGAGCTGA
>DFGW01000042.1 GCA_002372465.1 Butyrivibrio sp. UBA3740 | reverse complement strand
CTTGAAGTCATCATGCAGTTCTATTTTGAGGATAATGAGAGCGGAACCCTTATCATTGATGCACTCAGATTCTGGAGATGCACTTACCACGTGGATGGATTCCACTTAAAGGGCAGCCTTCTTCCCATAAAGCTCATTACCAACGAACCGCTTTTTACCGACATTAAGGTCTGGTACGAGTGGCTTGATTACAATGATATCTACAAGGGAGAGGTTCCTACAACCCGACTTCTTGCGGATTATAACAACGCCTTTTTATATAACAGCAGAAGGTTTTTAAAGAGTGATGACAACTCGGCTTCTGACTTTATGAAGTCCATGATCGCCAACGGCACGGATCATGGGATCATAAATTACCTCTGCGATTATGAGGGCTTCAGGCTCTTTGACCTTGTTTCCTATGAACATAAGCACAACGAGGAAAACGGCGAGAACAACAAGGACGGCACTGATAATAACCTTTCCTGGAACTGCGGAATAGAAGGCCGTACCAGGAAAAATGAGATCCTTTCTCTTCGGCGCAAGCAGATAAAGAACGCTCTTACCATGCTTTTCTTTTCCCAGGGAACACCTATGCTTTTCTCGGGAGATGAATTTGGTAACAGCCAGGGCGGTAATAACAATCCCTATTGTCAGGACAACGAGACCGGATGGGTCGACTGGAAGGCTCTTGAGAAGAATAAGGATATCTTTGAATATGTGAACTTCCTTTCAAAGTTCCGATTCAGCAAAAGGATACTTCACAAGGGAAGTCCTTTTAAGCTCATGGACTATATTTCCTGCGGATATCCCGATCTTTCCTGCCATGGCAGAGAGGCCTGGAGACCGGATCTTTCGGGTCATTCCCATCTTCTTGGAATGCTTTTCTGCGGATTATATGAGAAGGAAGATAAGGACCAGACTTTTATCTATGTTTGTTTTAACATGCACTGGACTCCACAGGAAATGGCTCTTCCAAAGCTCCCTGAGGGAATGATCTGGAAGCTTGTATCGGACACTGATGAAAGGGGCCTGAAACCTGTTAAGGTGGTGAAAAAGACTTCTCTTAAAACTGATAAGATAGTTCCTGAAGACCAGTCAAAAGAGGTTTTTACAGAGCTTCTTGCAGACAGGTCGGCAAGAATATATGTGAGTGCCATAGACAAGAATTATAAGAAAAAGAAAGCGACAGGAAGAAAAAGTAATGGAAAAAATTGATGTTATTGAGAAATTTCTTAGATACGTGAAGGTGGATACACAGTCTGATGACACCACAGGAACTTCACCTTCCACAATGAAGCAGCATGACCTTGCCAAAATGCTTAAGGCTGAACTGGAAGCCATGGGTGCCGGCGATATTTACTACGATGAAGAGCACTGTTATGTATATGCAGCAATCCCCGGCAACAGCGGAAATAGCCAAAGCCCTGCTATTGGTTTTATCTCCCATATGGACACCTCAGATGAGGTTTCCGGAAAGGATGTTAAGCCCAGGATTGTTGAGAACTACGATGGGAATGATATTACTCTGAAGGAGGGGGTTATCCTTTCTCCAAAGGACTTCCCCGAGCTCAAAAATCATGTAGGAGAAGATCTTATTGTTACAGACGGCAATACACTTCTTGGGGCCGATGACAAGGCCGGAATTGCTGAGATCATGACCATGGCGGAGACTCTTTTAAAGAACCCCGATATCAAACATGGTGACATTAAGATTGCCTTTACTCCTGATGAGGAGATTGGTGAGGGAACTGCCTATTTTGACATTCCAAGGTTTGGCGCCAAATACGCCTTTACTGTAGATGGCGGAAAGCTTGGGGAGATGGAATATGAGAACTTCAATGCAGCAGAAGGCGTTATAAAGGTTAAGGGCAGGAGTGTACACCCCGGTGATGCCAAGGGCAAAATGGTGAATGCTTCCCTTATCTGCTATGAATTTGAGTCTCTTTTACCACAGTTCCAAAAGCCAATGTACACTGAGGGCCGTGAAGGCTTTTTCCATCTGACAGAGATAAGCGGATCTACAGAATCTGCTACTGCCAGCTACATTATAAGAGACCATGATGAAGCTCTTTTCAATACCAAAAAAGAACTGTTTATGGCTGCAGCTGAGTATCTTAACAAGAAATACGGTGAGGGAACAGTTGAGGTTACTCTTCGTGACCAGTACTACAACATGATCGAAAAGATCCGTCCTCACATGCACCTTATCGATAACGCCAAGAAGGTTATGACAGACCTTGGTATTACGGCAATAGATATGCCAATCAGGGGTGGTACTGACGGAGCAGCCCTTTCTTACAAAGGACTTCCATGTCCTAACCTTTGCACCGGTGGCTACAACTACCACGGAAGATATGAGTACGCGGTGGTCCAGGAGATGAGGAGCTGCGTGGATATCCTTCTTGGCCTGGTGGATGCATATAAGTAATTATTTAAGGAAAGA
Organism: Butyrivibrio sp. UBA3740; assembly: GCA_002372465.1. GTDB lineage: Bacteria > Bacillota > Clostridia > Lachnospirales > Lachnospiraceae > Butyrivibrio. Next base: position 182 of record DFGW01000042.1, on the reverse strand, counting down.
GTTTTAATGAGTATCAATATTTTAAACAGTAATAAAAGTGAAGTTAAGGACGCTGAGTCCCTGAAGCAGCTGGATTTCATCGAAAAGGCAAAAGAAAAAGTCAAAGGCCTTGAAAAGGAACTTGGCCGTAAGCTTACTGCCTGCGTTGTTACGTTTGGTTGCCAGATGAATGCCAGAGATTC
>DFGW01000062.1 GCA_002372465.1 Butyrivibrio sp. UBA3740 | reverse complement strand
AGGCAGTGGGTAAGTCCAAGCCTTACCGAGCCTGTTTTGTATCTTCCAACCAGCACTGACTTACGCATATCTGCATCCACCAGCACAGTCTTTTTCCCAGCCTCGGCAAAAGCCCTGGCAAGAGCCATAGCCACAGTAGTCTTTCCTTCACCGGGAGTACAGCTGGTAACAGATATGATCCTCACATTCTGGCCGCTGAATTCAACGTTGCTTCGGAGAGTCTTGTATGCTTCTTTTATCTGATAATTATTCTCAGACTGGCTGAAATGGAGCTTAGCACTCTGCATATAATTAATCCCCCCTACTTGTTTTTCTTTGTGTTTTTCTTCTTGGATTTCTTTTTATCAGTCTCCTCAACTGTAAGAGGCACAAGGGCCAGCGTGCTCAGCCCCAGGTACCTTTCCACATCATCGTTGCTCTTGATGGTGTCATCCAGAAGATATTCCAGTATCGCAAAGAATGCCACGGCTACTGCGCCGAGAAATCCTGAGATCACAGCCCATCTGGCTACAGAAGGACCCGATTTTTGCGTTGGAACATTGGCTGTCTCCGCCACATTGATGGCATCAATATCCATAACACTCTCGATATGCTCACTGGCAACTTCTCTTATGCAGTTAGCAATCTGCATGGCCATAAGGGGATCTTCGTCTCTGGCAGTAATCGCCACAATACGTGTATCTGAAGGGGTATCAACCCTAAGCACCCCGGACAGGTCCTCGTAGTCCATATCCACCAGGTTAAGCCTCTGGATAACCTCCTCCAGAACATATCTGCTCTTTATCAGCTCAGCGTAATCCTGTGTCAGCTGCGTTGATATCTGCACATCCGAGTAGGTAACGGTCTGATTCTCTTCTTTATTGAGGATATAGATCTTGGTGGTCGAATCAAACACCGGATGAAGCACGAACTTGCTGATGAAAAGACCTGCCAGGCCAAAGAAAATCCCTGCACTGATTATCAGAAAAGCTCTGCTTAAAAGAACTGCAAACAGCTCTCCTAAATTGATTTCGATAATGTCGTCCCTGTTCCCCATTTTAGATCTCCTGATTTCGGATCACATTAGCTGCATTAAGAAAGAAAAGCTCTTTTGCGTAATCCTCACCAAACTTCCTCTCAACAAAACTTCTGCACTCATAAAGCTTTGGCGCTCTGCTGCCGGTATCGTGGGCATCCGTTGCAATAAAATGCACCGCCCTCTCCTTTAGGAGCTTCTTCGTAAAATGTCCTATTCCAAACCCATACTTCCCCATTACGCTTGAGGCATTGACCTGAATGTAACTTCCCATATCTATCAGATCCCGCACCCTTGAAGGATGGGCAACTATATCACTGTATCTCTCAACATGAGCCACTATGGGAATGTAGCCTGCTGCCTGTATCCTGTTCACGGCATTTTGTATAGCCTTAAAGGGATTGGTGGGATGAAACTCTACAAGAACATAGTCGGAGCCTGCCAGAGAGCATATCTTTCCCTGCTCCAGTTCCTCCATGGTTTCATCGCTGTAGTATATCTCGTTGCCGGAAAAGAGCTTTACCTTTATTCCTTCAGCTCCTGCTGCCTTTGAAAGCTCCTTCCTGTACAGCACGTTGTGCTCAGGGCTTACATTGTGGTGCATGGGCTTGTGATGAGGAGTCAGGATAATATGAGTAATGCCGTTCTTCTCAGCAATTCTTAGCATTTCCAAACTTGTGGTCATATCCCGGGAACCATCATCAACCCCCGGCATAATATGACAATGCATATCAATTGTAGGTTCCATGGCCCTCCAAATAGTTACAAAATATCATATTAATTATACACCATAAATTGTTTAGTTCCAATATAATGGGGTTTTTTATGTTTTTTTTACCAATATGTGGTATGGCACATTTTGTGTTAAAATCAGTGAAGAAACAGTTACCATTGTATATACGGAGGAATCATATGTTACCACAGGATCCTGTAATCTTACTTAGCTATATAAACACACAGCTTCGGGACAACTATAAAAGCCTTGATGATCTGGCTGAAGGTCTGGACCTTCCACAGGATGAACTGCAGAGCATCTGTGATAAGTTAAAAGCCATAGGCTATGAATATGATAAAGAGCAGAACAAATTCGTATAACAGGAAAACTAAAAAGCAGCAGCCGTACTCATATCGGTTGCTGCTTTTATACTGTCATTTACCGGATTTCTTCCCGGGCTTTTTCGCCTTGTGCAAAGTCTTCTTCTCTCCCTTTCCGGAGCTATTCTTTGCTGTCTTTTTGGCTACGCTGTAGCCAAATTTTCCAAGCTTGTTTCCCAGGGAAAAATACTCGCCGTGGGAATAGGCCACCAGATCTGCTGCTCCCAGATTGAACCTTCCCTTGTCATCCATGAACCTGTCATCCACAGTGACACAAAGGACCTCTCCAATGAACATGTCATGGCTTCCCAGCTCAATAACTGAATGTACTTTACACTCTATGTTCACAGGACTCTCTGCTATACCGGGACAGGAAACCTCTACAGATTGCTGAGGAGTTAGCTTCATCTCCTTAAACTTGTCGTAGTCCCTGCCGGAGCGGACTCCGCACCAGTCTGCTGCCCTGGTCAGGTCTCTGCTTGTGAGATTGACCACAAACTCTCCCGTCTGCTTGATAATGTCGTAGGAGTATCTCTCCTTCCTGACAGAGATAGAGAGCATTGCAGGTGAAGAGCAGACATTGCCTGCCCATGCCACCGTTATGATGTTAGGATTTTCCCCCGCTCTTGCGCAGCTTACCATTACTGCGGGAATCGGGTAAAGCATATTTCCGGGGCGCCAAATTTCTTTTGCCATAGATCACTCTTTCTTCTTGAATTCCTGCGCCATCTGGGCTCCACCCTGAGTCAGGACCTGGAATTCACTGATTCCGTTTTCATCTTCTACAACTGCAGTGGAAAAACCATTGCTTTCAGCCATAGCCTTCTCCTGAGCCTCTTTATCCATGGCAAGTTTACGGGAAAGATTGACTTCATAGTCTATTTCCTTTGCCAGGATCAAAAGACCTGCCCCCCAGACAACATCATTACTGGAGTAGGCCAGCGTCACATCCTTCTCGATGCGCTCTATCAGAACTTCTCTGGGGTACTGTTTAAGCACTTCGACAGCATCGTTGCAATAAGGCTTTCGAACATCCCTGATACAGTCAAAGAGAAAGTCCAGTCCTTCAGCATTTGCGGGATATTTCATCATGCCCATGAGTCTTATGCCATTGCAAACGCAGTAATCATCGCTGTAATTTTCAAGCTTTGCTATTCGGGTAATGCCTTCCTTGAGCCTTTTTTTCTGTATCTGCTCCAGCACCAGTCCCAGTTCCTCATCATCCATTACTCTTCCAAACATGAGCTTATGAATGTTGAACTTGTCCGACACCATCCTCATCCTGTTTTTCTTAAGCTGGTTGGATAACTGTTTATTAAAAATCTCGGCGTATTTTTTCTCCCATTGATACCGAAGTTCACCCCAGTCAGCCACTGCCAGTTCTTCGTCAGTGCCCTTCCAGACAGCATTGAAAGCATCCTGATTACCATCTCTGAGGCTCTTATGAGTCAGAGCAGAATCTGCATCAAACATAGGTGGGAACAGCTGCTCAAATGCTCTCGTGATCTCAAACCCTGAGGGTATCTCGTGTGTTAATACTGTTCCGTCAATGAAATACAGATTCCCCTTGTCGCCATACCCCTGGGAACAATACCCTCTTATAAGCTGGATTGGATAATAGCTTCCTTTACATCTGAGCCACTTCCCGCTTTTACTAATCTGAACATCCTTGCATTCACGGCCATCCTGGAGAGTATAGGGCTCAAACTCCTCTTCCAGCAACATATCCATAACTTTTTGTTTTCCAAATAATCTGCCCCAGTGGGGAACCATATCACCCTGCAATTGCTTCTTGACTGATGCAAACAGAAATACCGCGCCAATCAAAAACGCCGAGGCTGTAAAGATTGCCATGCCGGGATCCTCCGGAATCCTCAAAAAACACCTTGCTGAAAAAAATAAACAAACCAGCATCCATAAGCTTTTCTTAATAGCTTTCTTATAGAAGCCACCGGTCAGGCAGAACTTAATCTTATTCCACATATAATACCAATACAGGGAAACACCGGCAGCGCCGATGTTTCCCCTAATTTAATCTCCTTACTTTGCAAGCATCATCATGATGTCGTTGCTTCTCTGAACAAACTTAGTCATCGCCTGGCCCTCTAATGGAGCATTCTGGATGCAGGCAAGATCATAGAGCTGCTCGCAGATCATCTTGGTGTTATCGGATTCCTCGTGATCCATTACGTACTGAACAAGAGGATGGTTGGCGTTAAGGATAAGAGTCTGTCCATCCTTACCAAAGTCGTCAAGTCCCATGCCCATTCCGTTGGCAGCATACATCTTCATCATGTCTGCCATACGTCTTGATTCCTCAGAGACAGTAAGCATTGAAGAAACCTTCTTGTCCTTGAGTTTTTCAAGCTTGATCTTAAGCTTGTCGTTCTTAAGGGCCTTCTTGATTTTCTCAGAAAGTTCTTTTTCCTTCTCTTCAAGCTCAGCTGCTGCCTTCTTGGAAGTTCTGGACTTAAATGTATCTGTAAGGTCAGCATCGATTCTCTGGAATCTGATGCCTTCGTTCTTCCTCTCAAGCTGTTCCATGAAAGGCACATCGATGTTGTGCTTCATGATGAAGGCTTCCATCTTCTGAGCCTTGAACATGTTGATGTACTGGCTCTGCTGCTGCTCATCTGTTACATAGTAGATGGTACGGGGCTCCTTGTCCTTATCATCTTCTGCCTTGGCTGTATCGCTGCCAGCTTCGGAAGAGGCCTTGGAATCCGCATCGTTCTTAACTACATTTCCATCTGCGTCAACCACATCTGCCTGTACTGAGTCACCTTTTTCGTCAACTGCCTTGGCAGCTTCTTCCTCGGCTTCCTTGTTGATCCGGAGAGCTTCGGGAGTTGTAAGGTACTTGCCGTCCAGGTTCTTAAAAAGGATGTAGTCTGTCATCTTCTCGCAGAACTTGTCATCGCGAAGGCATCCATACTTGATGAATGGGCTGATGTCGTCCCAGTACTTTTCATAGTTCTCTTTATCTGTCTTGCAAAGACCTGCAAGCTTCTCTGCAACCTTCTTGGAGATATACTCTGAGATCTTTTTTACAAAGCCATCGTTCTGAAGAGCTGATCTTGATAC
>DFGW01000181.1 GCA_002372465.1 Butyrivibrio sp. UBA3740 | reverse complement strand
CCTTGATCCTGTGAAGCTTGTCATTGACAACTATCCTGAGGGCCAGATCGAGTATCTTGATATCGAGAACAACAAGGAGGCTCCTGAGCTTGGCTCAAGGAAGATTCCTTTTGGAAAAGAGCTTTACATCGAGCGGGAGGACTTCATGGAGGAACCACCCAGGAAGTACTTCAGACTCTTCCCGGGCAACGAAGTAAGACTTATGAATGCTTACTTTGTAACCTGCAACAGCTTCGTTAAGGATGAAAACGGCAATGTGACTGAGATCCACTGCACCTATGATCCTGCCACAAAGGGCGGAGACAGTCCTGACGGAAGAAAAGTAAAGGGCACTATCCACTGGGTAGAAGCAAGCCAGGCCTTTGACGCAGAGGTACGCCTTTACGAGAACATCATCGATGAGAAGAAGGGTGTCTATAACGAGGACGGTTCATTGAACCTTAACCCCAACTCCATCAAGATCATCAAGGGTGCCAAGCTTGAGCCGGCGCTTAGGGATGCAAAGCCCTATGATAAGTTCCAGTTTGTAAGAAACGGTTTCTTTAGCGTGGACAGCAAGGATTCAAAGCCCGGCGCACCGGTATTTAACAGAATAGTTTCACTTAAGAGTTCATTTGTACTACCTAAAAAATAATTTTGAAGAGAGGTACAGACATGGGCATTTTTTCAGGATTTGAGAAATTAGGACTTGGTAATATAGAGAACGAGAAGCTTTTTGAGGACCCCAGGAAGAAAGAGGTCAAGATCAAGAAGGAAGAACCCAAGAGAAAGCTTCAGCTTGTTAATGAAGAGGATTATCTCTTTGATAAGAAGTATAAATGCCCTGTCTGCGATTCTGATTTTGAGGCTAAGACTGTCAGGACCGGCAAGGTGAGGATGAAGAACGTTGACATTGACCTTCGCCCCGATTACGACGAGCTTGACCAGAACAAGTACGATGTTATCGCATGTCCTGCCTGTGGCTATGCTGCTCTTGGAAGGTACTTCCCTAATCTTAACAAGTATCAGATCGACGACATCAGAGTTAAGATCTGTATGAATTATAAGCATGAGCCCTGTAAGGCTCCTGTCTACAGCTATGAATATGCCAAGAGGTTATATCAGCTGGCCCTTGCCAATGCGGTAGTCAAGAAGGCCAAGAACAGCGAGAAGGCCTACATCTGCATGAAGTCAGCCTGGGTCATCAGAGGAGAGACACAGCGCCTTGACCCAGATGAGGACGGCTATGAGAACAAGAAGGCCGAGAACGATGCCCAGGAAAAAGAGCTTTTGTCCAATGCCTTAAACGGATTCATCATGGCAAGACAGACTGAGGAATTCCCCATCGCGGGAATGGATTCCACAACCCTTGATTATCTCATCGCTGCTCTTGCAGTTGAGACAGATGAAAGAGAGATTGCCAGCAAGATGATCTCTGAGATCCTTGTTTCCAGAGTTGCCAACAGCCGTATCAAGGATAAGGCAAGATATCTCAAAGAGATGCTTTCAGAAGCTTCTGAAGAATAATAAAAACAGACATAAAAAATCCCTTGCAGATCAAACTGCAAGGGATTTATTGTTGTCTGAATGAAATAATTATTTATCTTCGTCGTCGAAGAACTCCTCAGACTCTTTTGACTCTTCGGAATCCTCTTCATCGAGAGGCTCTTTAGACTCCTCATCCCTGGCTTCTTCCTGCTCATCATCGGATGGAGAAGTGATATCAACGTATTTACGAGAACCGAACTTAGTCTCGGTTGTGGCTTCGTCGTCATCATCAAAATCGTCGAAGTCGTCGAAATCGTCATCATCAAAGCTGTCGGCGATCTCTTCCTCTCTCTTGCTGAGATAGTAATATGCACCTGCAGCAGCTGCACCTGCAGCAGCACAGAAAAGTACGAATTTACCAAAAGCATTCTTTTTGGACATATCAGGCCCCTCCTATTTTTCAAGCGCTTATAATGATTGTAATACAATTTCGTGCTTTGGAAAAGTCCTGAGTATTAAATTTTGATAAAAGTACGAAAAATCGTTTGAAGCCCATAAGTATAGATGATAAACTGATTTTAGACCGGTGTGGTCAATTGGGAGACGAGGATTCTTTAATGAACGAGAGATTTTGGGGATTAAAAAAAGAAAAACAGGACAGGATGATCAATGCGGCGCTTAGGGTTTTTTCCCAGTATGGTTATCGGCATGCCAGTACGGATGAGATAGTCAGGGAGGCGGGAATCAGCAAAGGTCTTCTTTTCCATTACTTTGAGAGCAAGAAGGGGCTGTATTCATTCCTCTATGATTACGCCACCAGGTTTGTGACCTTGGAGCTCACTCATAATGTTGAGAAAAACGAGAACGGATATTTTGAGCTGTACAAGCAGATCCTTTCAGCAAAGGCTGATTCAATGGCCCAGTATCCCTACATATATCTTTTCCTGGACAGGGCTGATGAGGAGACTGACAACGATGCCCTGATGGAGATCAGCGAGAGAAGGGAAAAATACAGAAGGATCATGGATGCACTCAGGGAGAGGGCAGACATTACCATATTCGGACCGGGGGTGGACTTCGAGAAGATCGGGCATATACTGGACTTCACCATCGACGGCCTGATACTTAAGGAGGTTTCCTCCGAGGGCTTCCGCTCAGATCTGTTTCTTGAGGAAGCTATGGAATACGTGGATATTATCAGGAATATGACTGTTACAAAATAATCCAGGAGGGTTTGGACATGAGCAATTTTTTAGTGGCAGGAGTAACACAGATTGAGACAATTGTCAGAGTCGACAAGATTCCGGTGAGTTATGCACCTCTAACAAGTGTGTATGATTCTATCTTCACTGCCATGGGCGGCGATGCTTACAACGAGTCACTGGCTCTTAAATGGCTGGGCGACGAGGTTTGCTTTATGTCTATAGTGGGCAGGAATCAGGATCTGAGCATGATAAATCCCCATGACAGGAAGATTACTCTTTCAACAGATTATATTATTCCTCAGATGAGGGAGACTCCCACTGAGGTGGTACTGTATGACAAGGACAGAAAACAGCAGACCTTCGAGGACCTTAAGGACCTTCGTGAGAATGTCTATGATATGAGCATGGTGGCGCCCATAGTTGAGAACTGCGACATGATGGTGCTTGCCAACGCCAATTTCTGCAGACCTTTTGCAAAGGCAGCAGTGGAGCATCACAAGCCTATTGCAGTCAACATCAGAAATTACATACCCGAGAAGGAAAAATACAACACCGATTTCCTTGAGCCGGCAAAGGTTCTTTACTTCAGTGATGATACCCTCACAGAGGATCCCTACGAGTTCATCAAGCGTATCTCGGATACCTACGGAACAGAGATCATCATCCTTGGACAGGGCAGCGAAGGACTTATCCTCTTTGACAAGACCCAGGACCTTCGCGTTCACTACAACACAGTCAAGACCAACGAGGTTGTGAATACCATCGGTGCAGGTAATGCGCTCTTTGCCTGCTTCCTTCATTACTACATGGAGACAGGAGACAGCGTAAATGCCATAAAGAATGCCCTTTTGTTTGCTTCCTACAAGATCGGATACATGGGAACCTCCAACGGATTCATGACCACAGAGCAGCTTGACCAGTGGAGAAATCTTATCTGGGGCATCAAAAAGAGTGCTTTTGAGGAAAATCAGAATTAATAGTTTTTTTCTTGAAATGTGGTAAAAAAATGTGGTAAAGTAGAGCTACGGAAACGTTACCGGGAACGGAAAAATTTCCGTAGCTTTTTCATGAATTATTATTGAAAATAACAGGATTTGTTGCAAAAGGAGAGGTCAAATATGGCAAAGAAAAATGTTAAATCCAATAGAAGATGTGGCGTACTTCTTCCAATCTTCTCACTTTCATCAGAGTATGGAATCGGAACTTTCTCAAAGGAAGCCTATGATTTCGTCGATTTTTTGAAGGAGTCAGGTCAGTCCTATTGGCAGATCCTTCCCCTTGGACCTACAAGCTATGGTGATTCACCTTATCAGTCCTTTTCGACCTTTGCCGGAAATCCATATTTCATAGATATCAAGACACTTATCGATGAGGGCCTGCTTACAAAGGCTGCGGCAGATAAGTGCGACTTTGGCGGAACTGAGGAATCCATCGACTACGAGAAGATGTATCGCTCAAGATTTACCCTGCTTAAAAAGGCCTATGAGAACATAGATAAAGCCAAGGATGCCAAGACTATCAGGAAGGAGTTTGAGACATTCAAGAAGAGTCCTGACAATGACTGGCTTATGGATTATTCTCTTTTCATGGCACTTAAGAATGTAAATGGCGGAAGAAGCTGGAATACCTGGGAAGAGGGCATAAGGCTCCGAAAGAGTGCTGCAATGAAGGCAGCTAAGCAGAAGTATGCTGATGAGATTGATTTCTACAGCTTCCTTCAGTACCTGTTCTCAAAGCAGTGGTCTGCACTTAAGGCATACGCCAACGAAAAGGGCATCGAGATCATCGGTGATATCCCGATCTATGTTGCCTTTGACAGCGC
>DFGW01000202.1 GCA_002372465.1 Butyrivibrio sp. UBA3740 | reverse complement strand
ATGTAGCTCTGGCAGAAGTTGTCCCTGAACCACTTAAGTGAAAATCCTGCAGCCTGGGTAACACCCATGATGTGCCATGCGCCGGGAACTGCGCAGCAGCAGGTATGTACACGGCCCTTAGGGTCGATTGAAACTTTGTCAGTGTGAGCAAATACAACGCCTGATGTTCCGATTGTTGTAAAGGCTGTTCCTTCTCTTACTACGCCTGTTCCAACAGCAGCTGCAGCATTGTCACCTGCGCCACCAACAACAACTGTATCTGTAGTAAGACCAAGCCGGCTTGCAATCTCAGGTAAAAGAGTTCCTGTCACTTCGCAGGACTCATACATCTTGCCAAGAAGGCTTCTGTCGATACTAAGCTTATCAAGAACTTCCTGTGACCAGTCTCTCTTTGCAACATCCATCAGCTGCATACCTGATGCATCTGAAACCTCTGTTGCGAACTGACCGGTAAGGACATATCTGATGTAGTCCTTAGGAAGAAGGATGTGTCTGCACTTCTTGTAGTTCTCAGGCTCCTTGTTCCTTACCCAGAGGATCTTGGCTGCTGTCCATCCTGTAAGAGGTGGATTGGCTGTGATCTCGATCCATTTCTCACGAGGCATGATCTGAAGCATTTCCTCAACTTCATCGCCTGTTCTCTGGTCACACCAGATGATTGAAGGTCTGATAACCTCTCCTGCCTCATCCAGCATTACAAGTCCGTGCATCTGTCCTGAAATGCCGATTCCCTTGATATCGGCTGCATTTGCAACCTTTCCGCCATCCACTGCCTCTTTTACAACAGCTGCCACTGTCTCAAGAGAAGCCTTCTTCCAGTCTGAAGGTTCCTGCTCAGCCCAGCCGTTCTGAGGTGTGTACATGGGATACTCGTAAGCTCTCTCAGCAATAACAGTGCCGTTCTCGTCGAAAAGAACTGTCTTTGTAGCAGAAGTACCAACGTCAATTCCAATTAAATAGTTCATACCGTCCTCCTGTCATTTATATACGATTGGATGATAAGGAAATTGCCACATCGGACAATCCCTTTTCATCCTATATCAGTACAACTTAAAATACAACGTTACAATTTATAGAAAATATATCGCGATTTTTATACAAAAATACTTGCGGTTGTATCTACTATTTTTCAAAGTGATACATCTTCTGAAAGAACCTTTACACCGGTAAGCTCTTCAGTTCTCTTGTCAGGCTGTCCAAAACCGGCAAACACCTTGAAGTTCCCGGAAAAGAGCTTTCTCTCACCCTCTTCGTCTACAGAAGTGAATGCTCTTCTTGGAAGCTCAACAGCAACCTTCTTCTCCTGACCCGGAGCAAGGTTCACTCTCTCAAAGCCTGCAAGACATGGATTGGGGATAGCAAGTTCATAGCCGGTATCCTGTACATAAATCTGAAGGATATCGTCAGTGGCAACCTTGCCCTCATTGGCTACAGTAACTGTTACTGTTGCGCCATCGAAGGAATCGCCGGAGCCTTTAAGCTCAACCGACAGCTCTTTTGCCCTGCAGTCACCATAGGTGAGACCATATCCAAAAGGATAAAGAGGTGTTCCCCGGAAATATCTGTAGGTCCTGTTCTTCATGGAATAGTCCTTGAAGTCAGGAAGATCGTCTGTGTCCTTGTAGAAGGTTACAGGAAGCTTACCTGATGGTGAGATGTCTCCAAAGAGGATTCCTGCTACGTCCCTTCCGCCAAGGGCTCCGGGATACCATGCCTGGATAACTGCCTTTGCCTTGTCCTGTGCTGCAGAAAGATCCAGAGCACTTCCGGACATGTTGATGACGATTGTGGGCTTTCCTGAATTGAGAGCAGTGTTAAGGAGCTGTCTCTGTGGAAGCGGAAGATCAAGGCTTAGCTTGTCGCCGGATGCGAACTGGTTACTCTCATCGCCCTCCTCGCCTTCAAGCCTTTCGTCAAGTCCAACAACTACGATAAGGACATCTGAGTAATCTGCAACAGTCTGAACTTCAGCCTGTCTGTCCTGCATATTCTTGTCAGAGAGGTTCTGGACATTTTCCTTCCAGAGGTGGCAGCCTTCTGAATAAAGGATCCTTGTATCCTCTGAAACAAGCTCTCTTATGCCCTCCAGAACTGTTACGTACTGAGATGCTGTTCCGTAGTAGTTACCCCTGAGGGCATATCTTGAATCAGCATTTGGTCCAACAACACCGATTGTCTTTATATTCTTATCAAGAGGGAGGATTCCGTCGTTCTTCAAAAGAACTACTGACTCCGCAGCTGCCTTTCTGGCAACCTTAAGGTGGTCGGCGCACTCAACAACTGTATATGGAATGTTGTCGTACTCTGTCTTGGTGAACAGTCCAAGAAGGAATCTTGTGGTAAAGAGTCTTATGCAGCTTCTTGTGATAAGCTCCTCATCAATCATGCCCTTCTCGTATGCGCTCATGACCTTCTGATATGTGCATCCGCAGTTAACATCGCAGCCAACCTCAAGAGCAAGCTTTACTGACTCCTCTTCAGAGTTTGTAACCTTGTGGTTCTCATGGAAGTCTCTGATAGCCCAGCAGTCAGATACATAGTGGCCTTCAAATCCCCACTTTCCTCTGAGAACACCGTTCATGAGAGGCTCATTTGCACAGCATGGCTCACCGTTGGTTCTGTTGTAGGCTCCCATAACAGCCTCAACCTTGGCATCCTTAACGCAGGCTTCGAAAGCAGGAAGATAGGTCTCCTCCAGATCCTTCTTTGATGCCTTTGCGTCAAAAAAGTGCCTCTCGCCCTCAGGACCTGAGTGAACAGCGAAGTGCTTTGCACAGGCTGCTGCCTTCATGTACTCGCCGTCTCCCTGAAGTCCCTTGATAAACGGGATGGCAAGAGATCCTGTAAGGAAGGGATCTTCTCCGTAGGTCTCATGTCCACGGCCCCATCTTGGATCTCTGAATATGTTAACGTTGGGTGACCAGAAGGTAAGTCCCTTGTAGATATCCCTGTCGCCGCGCTTTGACTGCTCGTTGTACTTGGCTCTGCCTTCTTCGGCAATAACATCTCCCACTTCCTTCATGAGCTTTCTGTCAAATGCTGCTGCCATTCCGATGGCCTGTGGAAACATGGTTGCTGTACCGGCTCTGGCCACTCCATGAAGGGCCTCGTTCCACCAGTTGTAGGCAGGAACACCAAGCCTGTCAATGGCGGGTGAATCATAGCGCAGCTGTGATGCCTTCTCTTCTACTGTCATTTTGGAAACAAGCTCAGTGGCTAATTTCCTGGCTTCTTCTCTGTTCATAGCACTCCCTCAATATCATCAAATTATTATGGTTAATATTACAATTTTAATTGTATATTTCATGGGGCATGAATTCTCACCACATCTTGCCATATTGTTACTAAATATATTGCAGGGGAAAGGTACGCGAAAAAGGAGCTGCACAAAGTCTGTGCAGCCCCTTAAATTCAATAGTTTATTCTAATGTCAGTCCTGATTATGGAAGCATATCAGAATCGCCGAAGTACTCTGTCCACTTAGCTGTACGCTCGTCGATGATAGCCTGTCCGCCTGATGAAAGGTAATC
>DFGW01000179.1 GCA_002372465.1 Butyrivibrio sp. UBA3740 | reverse complement strand
TTACGCTCTCAATAAAGAATGGTTTTCAGTAGCACTCTTTGATAAAAAACTTATGACTGTCATGCTGAAGATTGGCATACCACTTCTTCCTGAAATGCTTGTATACTGGGTGTTTAACTCATCGGACAGGGTTATGATCACAAGAATACTTGGAGTTGGAGAGGCGGGTATTTATTCTGTTGGTGCAAAGATCGGGATGGCTAGTCAGTTGATCTACATTGCTTTTGCTGGAGGGTGGCAGTATTTTGCGTTTTCTACAATGCATGAAGAGGACCAAGTAAAGAATAATACAAGAGTATTCGAATATTTAGGTTGTATCTCGTATATTGCGACTTTATTCATTTGTGCGGTTTCAAGACCGCTTTTTACTATGCTGTTCACTGAGGAATATCATCGTTCATTTATAGTTGCTCCATATCTTTTTCTTGCACCTCTTTTACAAATGCTATACCAGGTTATTGCTAACCAATTTCTTGTCATAAAGAAAACCTGGCCATCAATGTTTATACTTCTGGCAGGAGCATTGTTAAATGTGCTTTTTAACTGGTTTTATATCCCTATAATTGGAATAGAAGGAGCTGCTATAGCATCTCTTCTTGGATACATGGTTTCGTTGCTGATTTGTAGTATTGTTTTAATAAAGATAAGACAGATGACTTTTTCCCCAAGATTTCTTTTTTGCACTGTCATGGAGATATTTATGATTGTGTTGTGGAGACTGATTCTTTTAGATAATCTTCTGGCTCAAGCGCTGTTGTTTTTGGCTTATACTGTTTCTGTGATGATACTATATGGGAAGGATATTAAAGTATTATTGAAAGGGGGGGGATAAATGGCTTTTCAGATTGAGAGATTTAATGGTAATGATGAAGAATGGGATGAATTCGTTTTACATCGGAGCATGAACGGAACATTTTTGCAAACAAGGAAATTTATAAATTATCATGCACAGGGGAGGTTTGTAGATCATTCTATAGCAGTTAGAAAAGGGAATGAGCTAGTAGCTACTATCCTTGCCAATGAGATTGAAGATGATGGAAAGACGTTTTTTGCCCATAAAGGCTCTACATTTGGTGGAATAACGGTTTCGGAAAAGATTTATTCTGCCACGGCAATTAGTGAAATCATGGATTTGCTTGAAAAATATATTGTGAGCACTGGATTCAAGAAGGCTTATATGAAAATGGTTCCTTACGTATACCAGAAAAAAAATTCTGATCTTATTGACTATTTCCTATACAAGTATGGGTATTCATGTTACGACGAGTTGAATTATTATATGCAGCTTGATAGGTATAAAGATAATGTTATAGCACAGTTTACATCTGGAAAGCGTAGAGATTACAGATACAGCCTGAAAAACAACCTGTCATTTAGATTGTTGGAAACAAAAGATGAGATAAAAGAATTCTATCTTGTTTTGCAGAAAAACATGAAAAAACTTGGGCTGCCGTTGGTTCATTCGTTGGATGATCTGTATGATCTTAGATTTAACAGATTCGGAGAACGGATTCTTTTTTATGGTGTCTATCAGTGTGATAAGATATTAGCAGGCAGTATGGTTTTCTTGTTTGATGACGGGGTGTTTCATACACAGTACCTATCTTCTGACGAAGCATTCCTTTCTCTTTATCCCATGGACTTTCTGATAGAAAATCTAATTCAGACTGCTGTAGATATGAATATGCGCATTTTTACATTTGGAATATGTACTGAAGACCGCGGGAAGTATTTGAACATGGGTCTTTCTCGGTTTAAGGAGGGATTTGGTACAGAGTACTGTATTAATAGGTCATATGAGAAAGTATTTGAGTAATTTGTAATATGGCAGTCTGGAGTAAAAAAAGTTGGGAATAAACGTTTTAGACGACGCTGTGTAATTATATTCAGTCTAATGATGTTGTTGACGTATATTTTCTTTATCTTTTATCACAAGAAAGTTGAAAGAAGGACTAATCAGCATATATGCTGTAAGAAATAGTGATAAAACCAGCCTTGATAATAGTGAACTTGAACTTTTGGGGGCAATAATGGTAAAAAGTGATGGCTATAAGCACTATGAAATGGAGTTTACTGTTTCAGACAATGAAATAACAGAGTATGAACCTGTTTGTGAAGGATGGGGAAAAAAATAATGGGCATAAAAATAGAGTATCAAGGAGATATGATTCTTGATGAGATATCATTAAAATGCAGGTAGGATAATAGTACAGAATAATTGATCGATAGACAGATAGAAGTTTGATAGATAGTTTGACTGATTTTCCAGCACTATTATTGTCGCTGTCACTTACTCTTTTTCGAATATAGAATAGGAAGGATAGAAGAACTGTGAGTGGGTCAATTTTCCAGAAGTGATTTGTAAAGACAATATCTTTTCTGCGGGAAATTCATAGTCATGGCAGATGTGAGAATTTAGCTTAGCGGAACTGCAAGAGAGTTTTTTACAGATAAAGAGGATTAATTCAGTCTTGAAACGTTGTGTTACTATCCTAATTGAGAAAATAATAATTTGGATTATTTCAGAGTGTCGAAGTACATTTCGGACTTTGGAATGCAGTTTATAGACGAAGAAGTAGTTAAGCAGTATGTGGGATTGATTTGAATTTGGTATCTAGCATAGAGATGAAATAACTTAAGTATAGAAGTTGAGGAGGCGTTTATGCAGGTCGTAAAATATGTTTTTCAACCTCACGGAGATAATCGTGGACAATTAGTTTCCTTGGAAGAATATACTGATATACCGTTTGAAATAAAACGTGTGTATTACATGTACGATACCATAGAGGGTGTGGTACGTGGTCATCATGCTCATAAAAACCTGCAACAAATTCTTTTTTGTGTACATGGAAGTTGTAAGGTCCTTCTGGATAATGGCAAGGAGAAGAAGATTGTTCCTTTAGAGAAGCCATATGAAGGGCTTTATGTTGCCAATAATATGTGGCGAGAAATGTATGATTTTTCTCCGGATGCTGTACTTATGGTACTTGCCTCTGAACCATACAATGAGGCTGATTACATCAGAGATTATGATGAGTTTTTGAAATTTGTAGGAATTGATTCTGGAAGGAATAAATAAGGAGATCTTTTGCATATGCAAGTACCTTTTGTCAGCTTTAAGCCGATGGAACAAGAACTTGATACAGATCTGCGTGCCACCTTTGACCGCGTGTACTCTCGTAGCTGGTACATAGGAGGATGTGAGGATGAGGCTTTTGAAAAGGCTTTTGCATCTTTCTGCGGGAGTAAATACTGCGTTGGTGTAGGAAATGGTTTGGATGCTTTAATGCTTGCATTGAAGGCCTTGGGTATCGGAGAAGGCGACGAAGTGCTTGTTCCGGCCAATACATATATTGCAACAGCGCTTGCTGTTTCGTACGTTGGAGCAAAACCTGTACTTGTTGATGCGGATATCAACACTTTTAACATAGATGTAACTAAAGTTGAATCAGCAGTTTCATCAAAGACAAGAGCAATCATGCCAGTGCATCTATATGGTCAGCCTTGTGATATGGATCCTATAATGGAAATTGCTAAGAAACACAGTTTATTTGTGGTAGAAGACTGTGCACAGGCTCATGGCGCAAAGTATAAAGGTCGGCGTGTTGGAACATTTGGCATTGCTGCGGGTTTCAGTTTTTACCCGGGGAAGAACCTTGGCGCACTCGGCGATGCGGGTGCTACAATCACTAGCGATGAAATGCTTGCAAAGAAGATCCGGGCGCTTGGCAATTACGGTTCTGATTACAAGTATCATCACATTTACATGGGCAATAATTCAAGGTTGGACGAGATGCAGGCAGCCTTTTTATCTGTAAAGCTTCCTCATCTTGACAGGATGAATGAAACCAGAAGAGCAATAGCCAAGAAATACCTTGAGGGGATTGATTCTACTAAAGTTATCTTGCCGGTTGTTCCTGACTATGCTGAGCCGGTCTGGCATATCTTTGGTGTACGGTGTGAGGATAGGGATGGGCTGGAAAAGCACCTTTCATCAAAGGGGATTGGAACAAATAAACATTATCCTATTCCGATTCACCTTCAGGATTGCTATAAGTCTTTGAAATACAAGGAAGGAGATTTCCCCGTTGCAGAGACTATTGCAAAGACTGAGCTTAGCTTGCCAATGTACTACGGAATGACTGACGAAGAAATCAATTATGTAATAGATGCTGTAAATGAATTTTGACTTGCGCCACACAATTCAGTTTATTGTTTTTTTATTTTTTGTCCAAAAAATTAGCTAACTGCTACAAATAAATAGTGGCTTGTCCCAAAAAATATACAATATGTTGTGGTTTGGAAAATTGAATATAAAAAAACACAAAGAGTGTTTTTTGTGTTTGATTATTGGGTAAATAGAGGTATAATAGGAATGTGGCAAATTCTTATATGAAAAATCAATAACAAATTTCTTCATGAAGGGAGACAAAAGTTATGAGTATTAAATCACTTAAGAAGGTACTGGCTGTTACAATGGCAGCATCAATGCTTGTTATGCCTCTTACTGCCGGTGCTACAGATTCAGCTGGCTCATCCAGCAGCGAGGCTACACCTGTTGTAGAAGAGGTTAAGTCTACAAGCCAGGTAGTTGCAGGTGGCGAAGTTGTTAAGAATGAGCTTCCCGGTGCTTTTGCTGTCAAGGCTGATTCTCCATTTACAGGCGTTGCTGTAAGAGAGTCTGCAGCTCAGCTCAAGCAGGAAGCAGGTCTTGCAGCTAATGAGACACCTTTCGTATCAGCTTATACTGTTGATCGCAATAAGAGCGGCGCTGTATATGCAAGCTTTGACGCTGCAGCAGCTTCTGTTGGTGCTACAACACTTGGTGGTATCAATATTGACCTTGGTAAGCTTACAAATGGCAAGTTCACAGAGCTTCCTGAAGGCGTTTCAGTTCCATTTACAATGGGCATCAAGAACTACAACCCTAACCTTACATACTATGTAGTTAAGGTTCTTCCCGGTGGAGCAATCGAGATGGTTCCTGTAACTGTTGAGAATGGCAAGATCACATTCAATATCACAGGCGGACTTGCAGGCTATGGACTTCTTTGCAAGTAATTGCATTGGATAGCAGAATCGCTTGTATATGAATAATTGGCAGGGAAATGGCTCCTTGGAGTCATTTCCCGCTTTTAGTATATGGATGTTGGGGAGTTTTGCATGGGGAGAGAAGTGAGCAAATATAACTGCATATTAATCAAGGTGGTTATTGTTTTTTCACTTGTCTGTCTGTGCATGTACGGGATCCGGGGGATCTACGGCTTTTCCCTGTTTCCGGATGAATTTGGCTACTGGGCCGTAGCTGCAGGAATCCTGGGCTACGATTTCAGTGAGATAACATCTATCGGTTCTTTTTATTCCTTCGGCTATTCTTTGATCCTTACCCCTATCATAAGGTTCTTTTCCGACTCCATAACTGCATACCGGGCGGCGGTCATTATCAACATGTGCCTTCAGGTCGCGGCATTTTTCCTCCTGATAAAGATA
Source organism: Butyrivibrio sp. UBA3740 (assembly GCA_002372465.1). Taxonomy (GTDB): domain Bacteria; phylum Bacillota; class Clostridia; order Lachnospirales; family Lachnospiraceae; genus Butyrivibrio. The sequence continues at coordinate 24,164 of DFGW01000179.1, read as the reverse complement.
TTGGACAAGTTATTTAAAGCTGCTGACAGACTTCTGAAGGTCCTGCTGGCAGGGATGGCAGTGCTTTACCCTTCATGGGTCTTTTACACCCAGATGACCATGTCAGAGGCACTCCTCTTTTTCATGTATACTGTCGTGGTCTATGCCATGCTCTGCTTCCTGGAAAAGCCCTCACCCATACGTGGGATCCTTCTGGCACTGGCTACAATTTATACCTATTCGGTCCACATGAGGACGGTGGGGATAGTGGCTGCAGTTGCCATAACAGTGGCCATAAGCCTCTTTATCCGGCGCGACGGGGCAGAAGCTGACACCTACAAACCCAGTAATCGCTTCTTTTCTGCCGCCTTGGCGATAGTATTCCTGTTTCTTGGATTTCTTTTGTGCCTCCACATTAAGGACCTGGTAATTGCACTCCTTTATTCCGGGGGAAAAGAAAACCTGACTGCAATAAACGATTATTCCGGCCAGACCTCCAAGCTAAAAGACCTGCTCTCCCCAAAGGGGGTGGGACGGTTCCTTATAAGTATGTGTGGCAAGATTCTCTATCTTGGCTGCGCCACCTTAGGAACTGCCTATATCGGGATATATCACCTTATAAAAAGAACTGTGAAAAGAGATTTAAGCGCACTGTTCATCCTCCTGGCATCCCTTGCCCAGTTCCTGGTCATGTGCATATATCTTATTGCCAGCGCAGATCCGGGGGCGGAGAGGTTTGATCTTTTCCTCCACGGCAGATACTTTGACTTTGTAGTTCCTCTGCTTGCTGTTATCGGAATATACGAGCTGGTGACCTGCGCCGGATATATCAGGAAGATAGTGGTTTCTGACATCATCATCGCCCTTGGTGGCATTGTATCCTGCCTGGTTGCCCATAGGAACCTTGGATACTTTACAGACCCACACGGTATGCTGATGATCGGCATGAGCTACTTCCTTGATGAAGAAAATGTAAGGCCAATGCAGACAATTATTGCAAATATCGTGTTTTCGCTGCTTATAACGTGTATAATTATTGTATTAGTTTCTTTTTACAAGAAGAAAAGCAATATCTATGTTCTGTGTGTGATCCATTTATTCCTCATAGGTCTTTCCTACCATGCCTGTAACCATTTCATCTATATCGGACAGGTCTATATCTATGGGGACATACAGGTGGCGGATGAGATCAGGGATCTGAGAGAGTCCGGACACGAGGGAGACATAGTTCTGCTCTATGAGGGCGGACTGGAATATATAGATACCATACAGCTAAGGCTACGGGATGAACATATCCGTGTGGTATATGCAGATGACTTAACGGCGCTTGCGGATATCCGCCCCGATGACCTTGTTCTTGTGGATTTTGAGAGTGAACTGAATTTGGAGCTTGCTGACAGGTATGACCATTCCTGGGAGTCAGGCCATTTTGATCTATACTATAACGATGCCGGGGGGAGAAACTGATGAAACTTATTATCCAGATACCTTGCTACAACGAGGCGGAAACTCTGGAGGTGGCACTCAATGACCTGCCGAAACATATCGACGGGGTAGATGAGATAGAATATCTTATCATCAACGATGGAAGTAAGGACAACACTGTGGAGGTTGCCAGGAACTGGGGCGTTGACCACATCGTCAGCTTCAAGCAGAACCAGGGCCTTGCCAAGGGCTTTGTTGCGGGACTTGACGGGTGCCTTCGGTGCGGAGCAGACATCATCGTCAATACTGATGCTGATGATCAGTACAAGGGCGAAGACATTGAGAAGATAGTACGGCCCATCTTAAATGGCGAGGCAGATATCGTCATCGGCGCAAGACCCATTGATGAGACGGAGCACTTCTCCTACATCAAGAAGAAGCTCCAGCACCTTGGCAGCTGGGCAGTTCGTCGGGCCTCCAAGACCAATATCCCTGATGCTCCCAGTGGTTTCAGGGCTCTTTCCCGTGAAGCTGCCATGAAGCTCAACGTTGTAAATGATTATACCTACACTCTTGAGACCATAGTTCAGGCAGGAAGAGAGAACATCCCCATGATGAGTGTGCCCATAAGGACCAACGCAGAGCTTAGGCCATCGAGACTCTTTAAGAGTATCTGGGGATATGTGAAGAAGTCCATGCTTACCATCCTTCGGGCCTATGTAATGTATAAGCCCCTTAAGGCTTTCACCATTATAAGTATTCCCTTTATTGTTTGTGGAGTGGGTATCGGAGTAAGATTTCTTTACTTTATGGCACATGGGACCAGTAGTGGACATGTACAGTCCCTGATACTTGGTTGTACACTTATAATCATTGGATTCCTCATCTTTATTATCGGCGTCCTTGCAGATACCATAGCTGCGAACCGGCGCATTATACAGGACATCCAGTTCCATGTTAAGAGTATTGAATACGGCAGGGACAGCTCTGACCTTAATATAAAAAGAGATTACAAAGAGGCAGAAGATAATGAAAAGAAATAAAGACAGAATCATCAGAACAATACTGGGACTTACCCTTATGGTGTGCGGGCTTTTTTACCTTAAGAATAGCGCCTGTGCTTCCGACCAGCTGACAGGAAGCTTCCAGACCACAACCCGTGAACTAACAGCCTACGACAGTGCAGATACTTCAGCAGGGCAGACCCAAATCGGCGCCGGAGAGATGGTACTGGTGGAAGGGCAGGAAAATGGCTGGTTCCATATCATGTACAAGGGAAGCGACCTTTATGTCTCTGAGGCTGACAGCGATGCCCTTGGCGGTCTTGCTGATGAGGCTGCGGCACAGGAGCTGGAAAAGCGTTCCCAGACTGATAAAGCCTGGATCGAATCCTATGTAGCCCAGATGAAGGCTGCAAGGAGCGCCAGGATATGGAGGATCGCCATTATATGCATCATCGTGGTTGCGGTTGTAGCAATCGTGGTTACCAGCATCAGGCACAATTCATCTGACAAGGGAGAAAGTGCAAAAGAATGAAGGCCTCAAAGCCCAAAAAAGATAAGAAAAAAGTATCAGGGGGAAAATCACTAAATAGCATTCTTAAAATAGTCAACCCGGAGCCTTCAAAGAGCTCTGACAGGCTTGTTGACTACATGACAAGGGTGCTTTTGTTCCTGTTCCCGCTGCTTATATTTGAAGAAACAGCATTTCTTAGCATATCCATGAAGGATATGCTTTTTGGCATCCTCATCCTGATAATGAGCCTTTGGTGTATCCTAAAGCTCCTTTTCAAAGGCGGAGCCTCGAAGCTGTCTTTGGGGAGAGGGATGCTCTTTGTCTTTGTCACATTTGTGCTGGTACTTATCCTGTTTGCAGTGCAGATGTCTAAGTTCAGCGGCGAACTGGGGCATACCTATCTGTATATTGGATTTTTCCTGCTTCCTTTCTGTGTGAGCTTCATAGATCAGGAGAGCAGGTACTACATGCACATCTTTCTTGCTTCCTACACTTTTGTTTATCTCAGCATCATCAGATTTGTCATCACCGGAACCCCGACACTTCTTGGCATAGAGAAGCTCCTTGGCACGCCGTCGAAGATCATTCCTTCCATGCTCCTTTGCTGCGCCGTTAGCTCTTTTCTCTATATCACGGAGAAGGCGCAAAGGGCACAGAATGTATATCTTGGGTACTTTGTTGTGGGGACGGTGGCTCTTTTCATGTACGGCGACATGGCTGCCTTCATGATCCTGTTCCTGTATCTGATGTGTCTGCAGTTCCTTGGAAAGCCCACAGCCGGCTTTTTGAAAAAGAACTTTATCCTGCTTTTTGCCTTTGCCTTCTGCGCATCGAATACACCGCTGCTGACCTATTTTGGCATAAAAGGCTATACCAGGCAGTTTGACCTGGAATACAGCATCTATATCGACATCGTCATTGCCGTAGCGGGACTTATTATCACCAGCTACTGGGACAAGGTTCCCATGGACAAGGACGGGGATCAGACCCTTATGACGGGGCTTTCTGCCTGGTTTAAAAGAGCTATCCCTGTGGTTCTTACTCTTCTTGCCATCACCTTCATCTTTGGCAGCCGAGGGAACAGTCTTAAGGATACAATTGGAGGAAAGGCCATTGCAGGCTTTTCTTCCGGTCTCTGGAATGCAGTTAACTCATCAAGTGGAGAAATCTGGCATGTGCTGGCTGTTTACGGAGTGATCGGTGCCGGGATCATGCTCCTGCTTGGCCTTGTCGTGCTTGGCGTTTTTTATAAGGGATGGACCAATCCCGGACAGGGGGAACTTTCAAGGGGCTATATCCTGATTGCTGTCATGTTCATGGCACAAAGTCTCTTTTACCCCTTCTCCTCTGAATCGACACCGACATATCTGATATTCCTGGGCTTTGCCCTGGCTGCTTCAATGACCCTTGTGGAAGAGGATGCTCCCGAGGCTAAGGAAGAAAGCAATCTTCAGGTTATCTGGGTGCCACAGCGGGTTAAGGAAGCTATCAAGGCAGAGCATAGAAATAATGGAAAAGAAGAATCCTCAAAGGGGGTTGTGCTGGCAAGAGCCTTTGCTCCTCAGGCCTGCGCACTTCTGGCGGCGGTTTTTGCTGCTTCACTTCTTATAATGGTGGCCTTTGCTCTCTATCGCGTAGTCATGCCTGTGGGCAATGCCGGCTCGGAAGAGTCCCTGGTACAGGTGGCTGTTACCCACAGACAGGAACAGCTGGCAGCACAGGCTGAGGCTGAAGCTGCCGAGAATAGGCTTGAGCTTGCTGCCAATGAGCCGGTAGAAGAAGCTTCTGAAAAGGAAGCGCAGGCTTTGGTTTCGAACGCTGAGGCCTCAAAAGAGCCTTTGGAAGAAGCCGGTGCTGAAGCTAAAGAGGAAGAGGCAAAGGAATCAGAGGAGACGGAAGCTGGGGAGGAAGAAGCTGAAGCTCAGGAGCCTGAGGCTGACGATGAGGAGGCTGAGGCTGAAGAGGAAGAAGAGCCTTCGGAGCCCGAAGCCGGCGTAAGTCACGGAGATTACAGGATATATGATCCCAAGGCTTCATATGACAGTGTAGAAGAGACGGTTTCCGGCCGGGAAGGCACGGTAAACCTCCGCTCAATCCCAAGCACCGGCAACGGCTCCAGGGTGGTTCATGCCCTTGAAGAGGGAGAGACGGTAAGGCGCATAGCTATCGGTCAAAACGGCTGGTCAAGAGTTATATATAACGGAAGGACACTCTACGCCGTATCGGAATATCTGGAAGTTGTTCCTGAAGGTGAAGAGGCAGAGGCTGAGGGTGATGCTGCCGGCGAAGAGGAAGTCGCTGAGGGGCAGGAAGCACCTGCAGAAGCACCTGCAGAAGCGCCCGCCGAAGAGCCCAGGAAGGAAGAAAAGCCAAAAACTCCTGCCTCCTATTCTGTTCAGTGGACTGATCACAACAGGTCAATATCCATCTGGAGCGCCGGTGTGCTTCAGGGAACCATGAACGTCACCGACGGCGAGGGCAATGTGAAGGAGATGACAGGGTATGGGGATTACTACCAGGGAAGCGGAAAGGACCAGAAGCGCTATTTCAGCATCTATGTACCCCAGGGAGAATCACCTCTTACCATCAATGCGGATGGTGGTTTCGTGGAGGCTATAAAAGGCATGGGATACAGCGGGCTTTACTTTAATAAGGCAATACATAACTGGTAAGAAGGTTGTTGGGATTTGTATGAACGGGGAAAAGAAAAAGGAAAACAAGTTAAAAAAACTGATAAATAGCAGGACATTTCACGTCACACTTCTTCTTTTTGTTATAGTGGTGATAGTTCTTTTCATGCTTATTGGTTCTGCGGTGATCCTGTTTAGTACTTATACTGTTACGCTGGATCTGGGTGATGGGTCGGAGCCCATGGTGGAGACCTATAACATAAACTCCGGGGCTATTGATCTGGGTATACCCACAAGGCAGGGCTTCAGGTTTGTGGGCTGGACCGGGTCAAATGGTGATAAGCCTGCCAGGAGCGTTACAGTTGGAAACGGCAGACTTGGGAACCTCAGCTACACTGCTAACTGGTCAGATCAGCTCAGTGTCACCTGCCAGGACTGGATCGTGGATGCCAAAGGGACTCCTGTACAGGAGATAACCGGGGATATTGATAAATTCCTTAAGGATGGGAAGAGTACTAAGAATTATAAGGCCCAGGAAAGGACTGTACAGGTCAAAAATGGAGATAAGATAAATCCTTCCAGATGGGGAGATGACAAGTCTTATAAGGTTTATCACTCGGATTACATGTATGTGGGTAATTCCGGGGAGATAACGGTTACGGAAGATGAGATGGTAGTATACAGGTATTTCTATCCTGTGCTTGATGTGAACTATCGTCTTGATGGCGTAAGGCCTTCTGAGAATGAGATTGCGGACGGAGATGTCGGACGCTTTGACCTCTATGTTGATGATAAGCTTGTCACTGCGGAAGCCTGGGACTTTTGCAGTGGTGTGCCCTTTGGGTCGAAATATGAGGTGGTTCCCAAGAATACCAATCCTGCCTATAAGTATGATGAGGAGGCGGAACTTTCTGGAGTTATGGGCAGTAACCGTAATAATGTCGATATTTCTTTTGCCACGAGGCAGGGGGAATATACTGTCAGGTGTGAAGACTGGGTCATTGATGAAAAGGGCGATCGCAAGCTTGAGATAACGGATAAGATAGACAGATACCTAAGCTCCGGAAAGAGCGGAAGGAAATACCCGCTTGTGAACAGGGAGCTTGCTGCCTCTAAGGGAGATGTGGTAAGCGCCGCCGATTGGGGGTGCGATCCTTCCTATAATGCCTATTCTGAGGACTTCATGTACGTATCCTGCTCGGATGAGATTACGGTCAATAGGGATAATATGACGGTGTACAGGTATTTCTATCCGGTTTTGGACATTGCTGCCGATGTAAACGGGAACCAGGCTGACAACACGAAAGGCGTTGGCAGATTTAATCTCTATGTGAACGGCAAGCTGGAAGCAGAAGATGTCTATGATTTCAGGCAGGGGATTCCTGCCGAGGCGCGGTACAGGGTTGAGATGTCAGGTTATGATGACTGGTCCTGCGAATATAAGCCCTTTGTGGCCGATGAGCTGACTATGGGAAGCTACGCCCGCACCATGAGGCTTAAGTTTGTGCCAAGGGAGGGTGACAGCTATGTGACCATAGAGGATTGGGTGGTGGATGCCCATAATAACAGGATCCGCCAGATCACGGATGAAACCGACGCGTACCTGACTGCCGGTAAGAGCAGCAGAGGCTACACCCTTCAGCCAAGGATAATCCGGGCGCAGTTAGGGGATGTTCTGGATCCGGCGCTTTTTGGAAACGATGAAGAGAGAAAGTCCTACAGTGATGTTTATGATTATGTTGGCGCCTCTAAGGAGGTGACCCTGGAAGGCAATGGAACTACCATCTACAGGTATTTCTATCCTGTACTTGATGTAAATGGTCTTATGGACGGAAAAGGCAGCTGGAATCTTGGTAAAGTGGCAACCTTCTCTGTATATGTTGACGGCAGAAGGCTGGACGCAGACCTGAATGATTTCTGCCGTGGCGTGCCCTGCGGCTCAAGATACGAGATCAGGGATATTAAGGTAGCTGATGGCTACGAGTACATAGATGAGGGCGTGACATCAGGTGTCATGGACGACGAAGTTACATCGGTGCATCTTACGATCAACAGCATCGGGGAGTAAGGGATGCGTGGCCTGTGAGCAGTGTTTCGTGGAGGAATGCGATGTGTGGACCGGAGATGTGGCTTCGGGAAGCGAGTGATGTGTGGTCAGGAGGCAGGATTCCTGGAGGAAGGTATGAAGGCTGGTGTTTTGGGACGTAAAGTGAATATGGGTGTATGCCTGTATGTGCTTGCGTTCTTTCTCTCTGCTATTCCGGCTTTGTTCCTTTCTGCTCCCTTTGTGGAAGATGCGCTGGGAACTATGGGGGCAGCTGCTTTCCTTACCGGTCATGACTGGGGTGATTTCCTGGTTGATAAAGGCTTTTATTACAAATACGGGCAGAGTCTGTTCTATCTGCCTGTATTTTTTTGTGTCCATAATCCGGTGGTAAGGTATAAGGCTCTTTTGCTGGTGAACAGTGCACTTATGGCCTTTGTTCCGGTTCTGGCCTACCGGATCGGTGAAAGGCATTTTGCCCTGCCCTCTTCCGACGCTGCATTTATCGCGCTTATCTCAGGATGCATGCCTGCAGCATTGCTCTATGGCAAGCTCACCTGGGCTGAACCGGTGCTGTTCCTTATCCCCTGGGGGATTTTGTACATGCTGCTGGAACTTGAAAGCGTTAGAAATGGTGCTGGCGCCACCGGGCGCAAACGCCTTTTGAGCGCGCTTTTGGCCTGGGGCTGTGCTTTTGCTTTTATGTCGCACCAGCGCGGGATAATTGTGGTGCTGGCGACAGTTCTTTTCCTGATTATATGGGCTGTGAAGAGGAAGAAGGTGCTGGTCAGCTGGCCGGTCTTTGGTGCAAATCTTGTGGCTGCCTTGATTCTGGACCGAGTTCTTGATGTATGGCTTAAGCTGTATGTATACCAGGGGGCAGAATTAAAGCACAATACGCTTAGTGCGTTCCTGCACATAGAGATCTACCGAAAGCTCTTTTCTCCGCTGGGACTTAAGGTTGTGGCGCGCACTGTGCTGGGCTGGCTGTTTAACAGCTCTGTTTCAGGAGTGGGGATCAGTTTACTGGGGATTGTTATCTCTTTTGCCTGTGTATTTGGATATAAGAAGATGAGGGAGACGTTTTCAGACAAGTTCAGGATCCTCTGCCTTGTTGGCGGGATTCTGTATATTGGAGCGTTCCTTCTGGGAATGCTGTTCTTCTTTGAGACTTTGTATGACTACTGGATGGGAACGACTGTAGACAGATGCGACCACCTGGTGTTCGGACGCTATCTGGAAAGCACATTGCCGGTGATGCTGTTTGCAGGGCTATATGTGCTGGAGAGGATTTCTTTCGTTGGCAGAGCTGAGCGGAAGGGGGAGAGTGTAGATAAGGTCGATGATAAGCATGAAGATAGGAATGCTAGAGATGGGGCCGAGACTGTGGAGCAGTACAATGATAGAAATGCTTGGGTTGGTAAAGATGACGCTAATGTCGCAAGATTTTTACTTCGAACGGCAGGCGCAGTTTTTGTCCTTATGATATTCCTGTCAGTATTCTTTGCTGTGGAGATATCGCTGGATATGAAAGGAATTGACTGCTATGTTCATTCTCTGATGTCTATGAATGTTTGCTTTGACATGACGAACGTGTCTTTGACGCAAGACATCATTTCTAACCTTGGAATTGCAATAATTATCTATGCGATTATCTGCTGTATTCTGTTCCCGCTCTTTGTGCAGTTTGCGAAGAAAGGGAAAATCAAGGTCGTATATCTTTTGACCGGCATATTGTTCATCTATATATACCTGCGCAGCTTCTGCGACATCCTCTACAGAGTAGACGTGAATGCCTTGACAGATTATGCGAAGTATTATCTTGCGCACTGAGCCTTGATGTGGGAATTAGTCGTCACGGGAATAAGTGTTGTGGTAACGCTTGTAAGTATTGGTGTTACAATCTACAGCATTTACGTGACGTTAAAGAAATAGTTTTAAACATCAAAGAAGACCGCTGACGACTGCAAGAAGATATTTAATGCTTCGGGGCACGTGATAGGGCTGGAGAAGTGCCTGGACGAGCTGGAGAAATTTCTTTTGCCTGAGCAGATACTGGTGATCTCGCCCATCAGGCTTGGTGAGGATGTTTGGCGCCCGGAAAAGGATCCGGAGTTTGATTACATATCCGTTGAGACCAGCTACAGTCTTAAGGACGAATATGAAAGGATTGCCGAAAGGCGTGGTAACAGAATTAGGTATTTGGCGTATGCCAGATACCTCTTTTGAATTAATATATTGTACTTGGCGTATGAATATGCTATCCTAACAAGGCTGCGACAAGTCTGTTGCAGTTTCAATTCCAATCAGGAAAGGCAGAGCAGTTCTTGCAGATGCCGATTTCAACGATGGAGAAAATAAATGAAGGAGGCATATGTGTATGCAAAATGAACTTGATGAACAGAAGTCGCCGATTTACTCTGACTTCGCCTACGACGATGCGTTCAGGACTATGGAGACTGAATGCGATGACATTCTGATTCCTTTTGTGAATTACTTTTACAATGAGAATTATGATAATACGGCTGAAATAACTCGGCTTAGGAATGAGCATTTTATTGAGCACGAGGATCAGTCTGATGAGAAGAGAATTACTGATGCGCATTTCAGAATTACTCAGGATGGAAGAAGCAAATTGTTCCATTTTGAGTGTGAAAGCAAAACCTATGATAATTCTATCCTAGTGAGGCTTTTTGAGTATGATTCTCAGATAGCGGTGGACGAAAGTGAAACAGAAGGAACCACATTGATAGTGCGGTTTCCTTTTACGGGATTATTGCTGCTCAGGAAATCTGAAAAGACGCCTGACAAGGCAAAGGTCAAGATCGAGACAAGCAATGGCGATGTCAGCTATGACGTTATCATGATCAAGGAGTCTGATTTCACGATTGAGCATATCTTTGAGAATCGTCTTTTCCTGATGATTCCGTTCTATATATTCAATTATGAAAGAGAGTTTGCTGACATCAATAATGATGATCAAAAAACCGAAGCCCTGGCGGAAGTGTTTCGGACCATTATTGACAGACTTGACTTGGAGTTGGAAAGGCAGAGCTTGTCAGCGTTTTCCCATGATGTTATCATAAGATTAACACACAAAGTAATTTACAAGCTTACTATGAAACATAGAGTGGTTCAGGAGAAAGTAGGTGGTGTTATGGGTGGAAGAGTACTGGATTTGCCTGAGATTAGAGTGTTCAATGAGGGAAGGATGAAAGGTAAGGCTGAAGGAAAGGCTGAAGGAAAGGCTGAAGGTCTTGCAGAAGGCGAAGCGGAACGCAAGAAATTGGCAGATGAGATTACTTCTTTGAGGGAAGAGATAGAGCGGCTGAAAAGCGGAATAAAAGAGTGATAGCTACAAAGAGGATTGCACCTTAAACTTAGGTGAAATCCTCTTTTTCTTAACTAAAATTGAAAAAAACTGAAAATTATCTGAATTGTATAACAAATTACAAGTTATAATAGTTATATGATGATTTTTATGATTAACTGATAAATATAATAACAATATAAGAAACATTGGAGGGGATCAGTATGGAAGAACGTAGAACGATCAACAGAGTAGAATTTTTAGCAAACAGCGTAATCGTGGACAGGGAGACCTTGGAAAAGTATTACGGTCAGGTCAAGAACGTAAGTCCACTGGGAATCGCCATCACTGTTGATAAGCTTATCCCGAACCTTGTGGGAAGGGATGTGATCATTGTAGCGGAAACTATGATAATGTACGCAGAGACTGTCAGAGAAGATGACGAAGGTGGACAGAAGAAATCTCTGGCGTTTAAGGCAAGCAAGTTTACACCTGATGTACTATTGTACCTGTTTGAAAGCATAGGAGGTAACCAAGATGAAACGGAGTGATATCAAAAATAAAAGACTGATGTCAGCCCTGACTATCGGCATTTCTGCCATGATGGCGCTGTCTACTCCAATTTCGGCATATGCCAATGAAAATGGTGAACCGACAGGCGATGGCGGCGATAATAGTACACAACCGCAGCAGTCGCATTCAGAACATGTGGAGGAGTCACATGTTACTCAGGAAGCCCAGGATCAGGCAGATGTGGTTTCGGAAGTCACTACTGAGAACAACGACAGTGCTCAGGCTGAGGCGCAACAGGCTGCTGAGCCTATTATCGACGCAGCTGCAGAGACAGCAATTCTGGAAGCTTCAACTCAGGAAGTTGGATCTGTGGCATCACAGGTTATAAATGAAGTTGTTGAGGCTGCAGCAGCAGTTGTTAAGGATGAGACCAACGAGGCTGGCGAGATCACTACTCCCGCAGCAGTGACAGAACTTCAGCACGCATCCGACACAATGGATCAGGTTAAGGCAGATCTCAAGGAAGCCGACAAGCAGGATACCAAAGCTGAGCAGGCCGTTGTTGATATTAAGGACAGCACTAAAGACGCTGGTGATAACTACAAAGCCGCTGAAGAGTGGGCTGAGAATATCTATCAGGATACCGTTGAGGCTCAGGAAAGTGCTGAGCAGCTTGTAAAGGATATTCAGGAGGCCAAGACTGAGGAAGAAGCTGTTAAGGCATATGAGGATCTTAGCCAACTGGTAGAATCTTCCGAGTCACAGCTTAAGCTGAAACAGGAACACTACAACAACCTTCTTGCCAAGTACAATCAGGCGTTAAAAGAGCTTCAGGAGGCAGAACAGGCCCTGGCGGATGCCGAGAAGGCTTATGGGGAAAATCTGGATAAGGCCAAGGATAAAGCCATTTCTGCCCAGGGCGAAATTGATTCCGCAAAGACCAAGGTTGATAATCTTGAATCAGCTCTCAATAAGGCTGAAGATAAGCTTCAGGCAGAGGCAGAAGCTGCCGAGGCAGTACAAAACGCGTATGGCAAGATCAGCGGAGGCAATCAGTGGGGGCCTAAACGTGAAGCTGCTTATCAGGCCATTGTAGGCTATATTATCCCTCAGCTCGAAGGAAAAGAGATTACGGATGTACATTGGGAGCACGTGACCGGCTTTGACACTCAGGACTGCAATTACAACGTTCTCACTTATAAAGAGAATGGGGTTACGGTTACACGATATTTCAACTACGACAACCTTGATAAGAAGGACAATGGAAATAAATATGGTGATCTGGGCAAGTCCTGGGGTATAGCTGTATTTGAGAAAACGGAAGATGAGATAAGAGCTAATAAGTTGCTGAAAGATACTTACGGAACTGTTAATTTCGGCAATCAGGACAACAAAAATAAGAACAATCAGGGCTTCTATGATGTATTCGCATATGGTCAGGGTGCTGACAGGACCTACATCACCAGAGAAATGCTTCAGAGTATGATTGATTCTAAGGAAATCACAGTCGCTGAAGACGGAACCATGACAATAACCGTTGGTGACAAAAAAGTTGCAGTAGATCAGGTGGTTCAGAATAAGAACAGCCTGATACACGATGCTAATGTTCATATCATAGCAGGAACCAATGACTTTGGTATGAATAAGTACGGCGATGACATGCTCGAGACCCTTTCCAGGAACCGTACGCAGGAAGAAGCACAGAAAATATTCGACAGCCTTAAGGAACAGAACGCTACATACAATGAGGTATTCCTGCAGAACCACGTTAAGAACGATGATGGTTCGGTACAGCACAATGAGGCAGAGAAGTACACCGGCTACAGAAAAGCTGCTCAGAAAGCACAGAATGCTGTAAAAGAAGCGCAGGATGAAGCTGAGAGGCTTACTGAAGCAATCGATGACCTCAAGAAAGAGAGGAAGACCAGAAGCGTTCTTGCTAAGGATGCATTGGGAGTTGAAGATATTGCCACATACCTTGGTCTTGATGTAAGCGCTGAGGAAGCTGCGGATCTTAACAAGATGAATGTAAGGGATGCCATCAAGATCTTTGATGATTATCTTGATAAGGCCAATGAAAAGGTTGACGACGCATCCAAGAATCTGGGCAAACTCCAGGATAGCTACAAGGCTGCGCTGGATGATTTCAATGCCGCTATTACAAGGTTGAATCCGTTACCTATTGTTCCGGTGGTACCTGATGTGGTTATTGATGCCGAATCAGACACAGGAGAGGTACAGCCGGGCGGTGGAAGCGATGATGCCGGAGGCGAGGTACAGCCAGGCGGCGGAAGCGAAGATGCCGGAGGCGAGGTACAGCCAGGAGGCGGAAGCGATGATGCCGGAGGCGAAGTACAGCCAGGTGGCGGAAGCGAAGATGCCGGAGGCGAGGTACAGCCCGGAGGCGGAAGCGATGATGCCGGAGGCGAGGTACAGCCAGGTGGCGGAAGCGATGATGCCGGAGGCGAGGTACAGCCAGGTGGCGACGGCGATGAAGTAGTAACTCCTTCTGGAGATCCAGCCGGTGGAACCACAGATACAGGAGCTCGTCGTGGCGGAGGCTCTCAGGCTCCCAGTGGTACAGTTGTTGATGGCGGTACTGTTACTGACGGTGGAACATCTGTCGCAGCAGATATCGTTGCAGGCGCAGAAAGTGCTACTGTAGCCAATGCAAATACAAGCACCAATACTAATACAAGTGCCAATACTAATACCGGTGCTGTTACTTCAACAGTTTCAGCAGCTTCAACTGACAATGGTGCTGTAGAGGCAGCGCAGTCAGACACAAGTGCTTCGGCAGGCGGCGGAGTTGTTACCCAGGCAGGTGGTGGCGCTGACACAGAGGCTGTTCAGGGCGAGGCTGAAGCTCCTTCAGGAGATGTGGTTTCAATAGCAGAAGAGGAGGTTGCTCTCACTGATACAGTTGAGGAACCTGAAGCTTATGATGGGGCAATCATCTCCATCGCAGATGAAGACACAGCTCTTTCCGGATCAACAGGAATGCCGGCAAGACCAGGCAAGATGAGCTGGTGGTGGGCATTGATCATCCTTCTCCTCGGAGAAAGAGGCCGTGAGCTTTACGTGAAGTATAAGAAAGATTTGAAAGACGAGCAGTAACAGTAAGAATATAAAAAATTAGTCAGAGGAATCTATTTTCCTCTGACTTTTTTGTGTGAGAATACCCAAAGATTTGTTATTTCAATGCTTCGCCATCATTGGTGGAAAGGTAAAAGTCGATAGCTCCCATAAAGTCTGCCCTAAGTTCTTTAATGCTCTCCCCCTCATAGGTCACTACATCATTAGGATTATCAAGGTTTTGAACACTTCCATAGAGAATGTCCTGTTCGGCGTCAACTTCGATACTTCCTTTATATCCTTTGTATTCAAGAAAAGTCTTTGTATCGTTCAAATTAATCTCTCCTTTTTTAAGAATGCGAAGATTGTTGTAAGTTATATGGTGAGTTGCATTGAGCTAACACTACCTTTTTGTAGCTAGTGCACAATTAATTATCTTGAACAAACGTCAAAACGACAGAAAATTATAAAAATTTAAGAGATTATTACAGCATTATTACCATAATAATGATATAATTTTAAAGCAACATCGCTCGTTGTGGAGCAGATTGTCATTAACATTTTAAGGAGGAAGTGTATATGCTAGGTAAGCGATTTTTAGCTCTTGCGCTGGCTGGACTTATGGTGGCAACTTCGGTTAACACCGGAAGTATTAAAGCTTATGCGCAAGAAACACCTCAGGAACCGATCGAAGCTTCTGTAGGGTCAGAAGAGGAGAGCGCTCTTCCTGAAGAGAACGTAGAAATTGATGAGAATGCTGGCGGAGACCAGTTAGAGACATTACCTGCAGAACCTGAGATTTCACAAGCCCCTGAAGAAGGCTTTGGATCAGGAGACGAGTTCTTCTTTGATGAGGAGTCTCAGGAAGAACTTGCAGTAGACTCTGTTAAGGGAGACACAGCAGATGCAGAGACTAATGACGGAAGTCAGGCTGAAGATTCTGATGTTGACATTACACTGACTCTTAACGCTAATGGTGGTCTTTTCGAGAATGAAGAGGACACCCTTATTCTTAATGCTAAAGCAAACAAAGCTTTGGAAATGGATATTGATGCTCCGGTTAAAGAAGGCTTTCTTTTCACAGGATGGTTCCTGGATGAAGAACTGACCAATACTGTTGATCTTGCTTCCTATATCTTCACAGAAAATGCAGTTCTTTACGCCGGATGGCAGGAGATTGCTACTGAAGAAGGTAGTAGTAAGTTGATGGGGGATGGTGATACTGTCACTGTCACTTATGTTTTTCGTGATGATAGTGGAAAGCCCGGCGCTTCAACAGGATATTGGTATAACTATGATGCTGGATCCAGTGAATCTGGCAGAACGTATGAATATACTGTAGAAGTTCCCAAAGAACAGGCTATTGGGGACAATTATCCCAATGAATATTGGATAAGAAATGATGATCAACACTTTTCATTTTCTGGCTGGTATGAGGATAAGCAAAGAACCAAAATGGTTTCTGACTTGAAGAGTATTGCTCCTGAAGCAAATACTGTTTTCTATGCCGGATATATATCAGACAGATATGTTATCACATATCACGCTGGTGAAGATACTGCCTATTTTTATTATCAGGATGGTTGGTTTACAGATCCCGGTTACTATGACAAATATTATAAAGGCTATTCGAAAGAGGTATTAAATCCCTCTATCCAAGCAGGAAGTTTGTATAACAATAACCCAAAAAGAAATATAGTTGGCTGGAATTATGCAGACGGAACACAGGCACTTGACTCCCCGAGTGGATATATTACATTGACTAAAGCCCAGGATATAGATATCTATGCCGTATGGGAAGATAATGCTTCGGTTAAGGTTGTAACCTTCAACTTGAATGCTCCAAGTGGTACAAAAGCCTGTTTTTACGATGGATCAATGGGAGAGTCTTCTGAACCAAAACAATTTGCTATAGATGCTGGAAGTGAGCAATATTTTGGGATTGGGACGATCAGAATTGACAATCTTCATTATGAATTACTTGGATTTAGCACAAATCAAAAAGCACCTACTCCGGATCCGGAATGGACCATAGAAGATGATACAGGTTCTATTGGAGAATTCTATGTATATTTTGAAAATACATTAAGCTATACAGCTGATACTGTTCTTTACGCTGTATGGAAAAAGATTGATTCCCATATTGTTACATTTGATACAACATCGGCCGGATATTTTTATAAAGACGGATATGGAAATGTTGAAACTAAGCGATACTATGCGACTGATTCATCTGGAAGATTGCATAGTGGTCCATCTGAACCTATAGCAGTAGATGACGATAAGGCATTTAAGGCCTGGCTTAATGGAACTACTGAAGTTAATATTTGGGATAAAATCTTTACAAAAGATACCACACTTAAGGCAGGCTACACTTCTGCAGTTATAGTCACACTAGATTCAATGGGTGGAACAATCTATGATCACGACACTGGAGATTCAGTCGAGATTCTTGTAAAGAAGGTAGCTAGTGGAAAATACTTTTATTCTTATGACTATGAGCCGTACTTTGAGGGCAAAACATTTGCAGGATGGTATAAAGAACCTTCATATGTAACTAAAGTTGATATATATAATTATAAGCCGACAAAAGACGAGACACTGTATGCAAAGTGGATTGGCAGCTTTGACGTAACGTTTGATTATGGGTCGGGAACAGTTTCAGATCCATCATCATATATTCTTCAGGTCAGAGATGATGATACAGTTGTTAGTGCAAATAATAACAACAGCTTGCCCAAAGACCCTGTTGCTCCGGATACAACCAAGGCTTTTGCCGGATGGTACAAGGACGCGGCTCTCACACAACCAATTTCAAAATCTGAAATTGAAAGGTATGTAGTTAAGGAAGATACTACATTTTATGCAAAGTATGATGAGGCATATACTGTTACTTTCGTAGCGGAGCATGGCTTTAAGTCAAAGCCCGGAACAAGTTACCAGATTCAGGTAAGTAAAAACGATACCCTAAAAGGAAAGTATCCTACAGCTGCGTCCAATAAGAGGACAGTATTCAGCGGATGGTATGTAGGCGATGAGGTAGTTAAAGATATTTACAACTATAAGGTTACCGGAGATGTAACATTCACCGCAAAGTATACGGAGTGTTATATCCTTACTTTCCATGCTAATCAGGAGGGGGCATTACTTGATGGTGCCTCATCGACTGTAGAAGTAAGTGTTAATAAGGGTACAGCATACAGATTTAGCAGTTCAGAATCAGAAAAGGACGAACTGTTCTACGCTCCAGAACTGGACTTCTCTTCGGTTACGACCCAAAAAGTTCCCTTGCTTTATCCAAGTTCAAATGGGGATAAGACTGTGGGATGGGCTACGAATCAAGAAGGAACAGGAAGGGTATATTACTTTAGTTCCAGTTCTCATCGTTATGTGGATGAGGATGGTTCGTCTCGTGGTTACAGCATGTATGGCTTTGTTCCCACAAAAGACATGGATTTCTATGTAAAGTGGAATGATGCTGTAAATATTATTTATACCAGTAATGAGTTTAAGTTTAGAGATGACTCACAATATGACGTGTATGGTGAGCTTAGTGGCGACTTGAAGACCAGAACTTTGAAAGTGCCTAAAGGAATCACTTTTGCAAATGTTTCAGCGCCTAGCATTAACGCGTATGATAGAAGCGGTGTTTCTAGTTTTTCATATCGCTGGACTTTAGATCCGGGTGGAAAGAATAATATCAGCAACAATACTGTCGTTGATAAAGATACATATGTTTATTTGTATGTTTATAACAAGAAGACCGGCGGTTCTTCTTCGAATTATAAGACTGTTACGTTCCACTCAGGTGAGGGATACTTTGACAGTCCGGGAAATGATACAGAGAACCGAACATATTATCCGAGTTCTACTACTAGAATCAGTTCTCCTATACCGACTATCAATGAAAACGGAAAAGCATTTAGTGGTTGGTACACGGATAAAGAACTTACTAAGCGTTATACAGACAAGTATCAGATATCTTTACAGGGCTACTGGGTTGTAATTATGCCTAGTTACGTGAGTGATCTCTATGCAGGATATTCAGAAACATACGAGGTTACACTAGATGCAAATGGCGGATATTTTGATACGGACTCTGGCAGGATAAAGGACCCTGATGAGACCCTGAGAGACAGGGTAACCTATGTGGTTAAGGCTGATCCTGTTGGTACCGGTATAAAGATTTCTGATTATACTAAAAAGATTAGAAGAGACGGAGATAAGGTCTTTGCAGGTTGGTATACTTCTCCGACGGGTGGGGAAAAAGCAGAAACCTATTCTGACGGATCAAATCATGAGTTCTTCAAGTCTCCGACCGGAACGGATTGCACACTTTATGCCAAGTGGGTGGACTATGTTCTTCCGGAAGGAGATAAGATCACACTCAATACCACAGAGCAGACAATCCGTGTTGGTGAAAAGTTTAAGCTTGTTGCAAAGGTGACCGGAGATATAGCAGAAACACAGGATGTTCACTGGTACTGCGATGGCTATTGGACCGCCAGCGGCAATACATACGGCTTGGCTCCTGCAACTATCAGCTCTGATGGAACTGTTGAAGGTTTGTATGCAGGCGGAATATATGTTTATGCCGAAGTTAACGGCGTAAGATCCGATGATGCCAAAATAACTGTTTCTGCGACAGCAGTAAAAGACAGTATTTCAATTCCTGAAGAGTATAAAAATCTTGACCTTATCAAGAATGATGCAGTTACAGTTGTTGCAAATGTCACACCGTATTCAAAGGCAAATCAGGTTAAGTGGACAAGTGCTAATAGTGCCATAGCATCTGTTGAAGGCGCTGGAGATTCTGCAGTTATAACAGCAGGTGGACAAGAGGGCGAGACAACAATCACTGCAGCCCTTGGAACAGCAAAAGCCACTATAAAGGTTAAAGTATCTGTTCCTATCAAGCTGGATAAGAACGAATTCAGTCTTACAGCAGGTGGTGCATCTGTAGAACTTAAGGCTATTATTTCTGGAACAGAACTCCAGAATAAAGATATCATCTGGACAAGCACCAATGAGGCGGTTGCTAAAGTAATCCCTGCTAACGATTCGGAGCATAATACTAAGGTCCTGATAGATCCTGCAGACGATCTGGATGAGACTGCAGATGTTACTATTACAGCTACTATCGATGGAACTGAGTATAGCGATATATGTGAGGTTCATGTTAATCCGATGGATAAGGCAGCTAATCCTTATTCAGACGTTATACCTGGTTCCGGGCAGGCATGGCCGTTAGCAGTAAAGGAGAACACTATTGTAAACCTTGCAACTGCTACACCGGGCGCTTCTATCTACTATACAGATGATGGAACTGTACCTGGTCTGGATGCTGCAGGAGAGCCTATTGGAACTCTTTATACTGATGCATTTACTATTACAGAAGATGTAACTATCAAAGCCTTTGCATATAAGAAAGGGCTTAAGGCAAGTGATGTTGTTACTTTCGCATATACCATTAAGACTGATGAGTGGGGCGAAATTGCTGAATTGGATAACGCGGTCCTCAAGACAGCAATATTAGAAAAGTACGAAAATAACTCCAACAAGGTTCCTAAGGGCGTATGGTATATCTTTAGAACAGGTGATGACAGCTACTTCATTACAGATGAAACAGGTGTGGATTCAGCAATTCAGAGAAATTACAACGGAAGCAAGATCACTTTCAACGAAGATGTAATAGTTCTGCATAATACCAGATTCCTTATTGAAAACAGGGATTATACTCTGACCTTCTCGAATAATACGGTTGTGGGAGACGCAGCAAGTAAGAAGAAACCTACAGTTACCATAAAGGGTAAGGGAATTTATAACAGTTCTGCTGCATTTACGTTCACTATTGCTAAAGAGGTAATTTCCGAGGCAAATATTACGTCAGAGCATGTTGTAACAGTAGTAGAAGGAAAGACAAAGCTTGGAAATACAAAGCCAGCACTTTCCTTTAACGGTAAGAAGCTTACAATCAACAAGGACTACGTGCTGCAGTATTATAAGGGCGAATATCCTGATCATGATAATCTTGTAGCTAATCCTGCAAAAGAAGTTGTTAACGACTCGTACTTTATTGAAATACTTGCAAAGGAAGGCGGAAACTTCACCGGAACTCATGGCGAATATATTGAAGTAGTACCTGTTCCAAATGCAAAGAATGTAGTTCAGGTTAGCAAATTGAAGGTGGGAGACGCTAAGGGCAAGAGCATTGCCATAGATTATCCGGGGCTTACAGAGGCAGAGTTCAAGGCAAAATTTGATAACAGTGCGGGAGATGAAAATGCTACTTTCTTTGTGACAAGTGGCAAAGTAAAACTGAAATATAACACTGATTATACGATAGAAGTCATTGATGACGGACAGCTTCAATCTGCCGGAAAGCACAGCTTTGTTGTAATTGGTATTCCTAAAGATGAAGAAGCTATGACAGCAGGAGCTATTGAGTATATTGGTGAAAAGACCTGCACATATGAAGTTAAGGGAACAGCTCTGAGCAAGGTAAAAATCGCAGGGCTTAAGACATCTGTAGAGTATACAGGCAGTCCGATAACACTGGATGACCTTTTTGCAGAGGATAAGGTAACTAAAGCTCAGAATTGGGAGGCAGTTACTCTTTATACCTATAATTCCAAGACTAAGGTGTATACAAAGCTTAATAAGATGGATGGTGAAGGAGAGGGTGATTATTTCGTTAAGATAGACAACGCCGGAGTATTAGGAAAGTTCACTCTGGAATTCGTTGGAATAAACGGTTATACCGGTTCCGTCAAGAAGACCATCACTATAAAAGCTACCAACTTTAAGACGGCCGGAAATCTGGACATTGATATTGCTGATGGTACCTTCACAACAACCTACGTTAAATCCGGAGCTAAGCCATCTGTAAGGGTATTCCTTGGTGGAAATGAACTGGCACAGGGCATTGATTACACTGTAGTATATAAGAATAATGCCAAGATTGCTGATAAGGATGCTAAAGGTGCTCCATATGTAACTATCAAAGGTATTGGTAACTACACAGGATCCAGTGCAAACAAGACATTCACGATCACAAAGGCTGATATTTCGCAGGTTGAAGTAGTGGCAAGTGATATTGCTTATAAGGTTGGAAAGGCCGGATATTACTTTGTAACACCTAAACTGATGGATGGTGGTAAGGCCATAACAGCCGGAAAGAACAAGGATGTTGAAACTATCAAGAAGACTGATTATGTATATACATATCAGGTAGATACAGAGCTCGAAGATGGAACTAAGAGAGCAGCAGGCGACATAGTTAAGAAAACTGATAAGATTCCAGTAGGAACTACAATTGTTGTTGCTGTACCTGTGGAATGCAAGGAAAAGAGTCCATATATCAAAGATGTGGATTACCTGATTGGCTGCTATAGGATAATTGATTCAAAGAAAAATATATCCAAGTGTAAGGTGGCAGTAAAAGATACCAGCAAGAGCAAACTAACTGTAAATAACGGTGAAGAGATCAAGCTTACAAAGGCAGACTTCAAAGTTACTCTTGGATCAGGAAAGAACCTTGTAACACTTAATCCTGAGGATTACAAGATAGTTTCCATTTCAAACAATACCGGAGTAGGAACTGCAAGTGTTGTAATTGAAGGCGTAGGTGATTACGGCGGAAGGAAGACAATTACTCTTAAGATTACAGCCAAGAGCATGAAGTAATAGTCAAGCATAAAAGATACCCCGTGCGGTGCACGGGGTATCTTCATATTCTCGGCGGATTATTATGATCACCGATCAGTTTTTCCATCCAGACCATATTGTAGAAGCGTCCGAACTTATAACCGCATTTGTGGAACTCCCCAACCATGGAATAGCCCAGTTTTTCGTGGAACTTTACGCTGTCGAAGGTCAGGTGCTCATCCTCTTTTTCCGGATAGCCGATGCAGGCGTTGAGGTTTAAGATTCCCTGGGCTTTCAGGCGATTCTCAAGCTCTAAGTACAGCTCTTTTCCAAGGCCGGCGCGGCGGGCATCCTTCTTGATGTAAATGGAGGTCTCCACGCACCACTGATAGGCTGCGCGATCCTTGAAGGTGGAAGCGTAGGCGTAGCCAAGGATTTCCGAACCGGGGTCGTTGGAATCTGATGATGAGTCATCCAGGCCAGGTTCGTCGGAAACTGTTGATGAGCCATCAGAGCTGGAGACAGTTCTTTTGCCCGGATCGGCACAGGTTTCTATAACCAGATAAGGGAACTTCTTCAGTGTCTTTTCTATGCGTCCCCTAAACTCCTCCACACTGGGTACATCATACTCGAAAGTGATGGCTGTCTCTTTTACATAGTATTCATAAATATCAAGCAGCGCCTGTGCGTCATCCGGCGTTGCCATGCGGATTATATAGTTGCTCATTTGATTGTTACCTCTTAAAATCTTAAAAATCTTCTATATAAAGCGTTTGGATTACTGCTGAAATAAGTGTTTTATCATTTGAGACGTAAGCTTTTTTTTATGTTACGCCTGGTTTTGGAAAACTCATATTGGGGCGTAAAATAATTTGTGATTTGCAGGCATATCAGAAACAAATGCTTAAATAATCTGACTATTATGTCATCAATTACGGCTTAAAAAGAACTATGTCCGATAACAGCAGTAATGGATTACTCCTAAGGCTCTAGAATCCATTTAGATGTTACGGCTAAAAAAGTGTTTTTTTACTTCTAGCAGTAACGAAAATAATTGCTTACGGCAAGATTCAAAAAAGCTAATAAAAAGACGTAAAATATATGCGCCAAACCGTTAATAAAAGTACGCAAACCCCAGGAGCTGAAAAACATAAGCCATGACAACATAAGTACGCAAACCCGGGGAAGCCAGAGAACTCGGGGCCCCGAGACTGCTAACTAAACTCATTCCAAGGGGCGTACAACTTGTGGCCCTTTCATGACCGACAATCCAAATTGCATTATAAGACTGATTACCCGTGTAATATTCATTGACTATATTAGCGCAAACAAGATATCATTGTATATAGTTTTATGATATAGGCGTCAAAAGTCATAAATGCGTACATGCTTGCATGTTAAGCATTTTGACTTTATGACCCGAACAAATATGAGGAATTAGCAATTTACGCAGTAAATTAGCGGTTTCCGAATATTTGTAGAATTGCGAGAATGACGTAAGTCATGGAGCAATTCGTATATCATATGGTGTCAAAAGATACTGTTGACACCTACATAGTTTTATTCAATTGGAGGGAGAGTAAATGAGCACAATACCATACAAGATATATCTTGAAGAATCCGAGATGCCAAAGGCCTGGTACAACGTAAGGGGCGACATGAAGAAGAAACCAGCTCCGATACTGAATCCGGGAACACTTAAGCCGGTGACTATTGACGAGCTGTCACATATCTTTTGCCGTGAGCTGGCTCAGCAGGAGCTGGATGACACTTCAAGATTCATCGAGATCCCTGAGGAGATCAGGAACTTCTACAGAATGTACCGCCCATCACCGCTTGTTAGGGCATATTGTCTTGAGGAGAAGCTTCAGACACCTGCTCACATCTACTACAAGTTTGAGGGTAACAATACATCAGGAAGTCATAAGCTTAATTCAGCTATTGCCCAGGCTTACTACGCCAAGAAGGAAGGCCTTAAGGGCGTTACCACAGAAACAGGCGCAGGCCAGTGGGGAACAGCTCTTTC
>DFGW01000087.1 GCA_002372465.1 Butyrivibrio sp. UBA3740 | reverse complement strand
GACTGTTATCTGAAGTGTTCCTTCCTCAAAAGCTTCTCTGAGCATCGGAAGAACAGCGTCGTCATCAATGAGGATCCTGAGCGTCTCTTCATCAATCTCATGTCTTGCCATGATTCCGCCAGTTGTAGGAGTTCCTTCATCCTCTATATCGGTAGCAGGAACAACTGCGTCGTCCTCGTAGTCCTCACCCTCAAGCTCTGTTACATCCTGAGGAATCTGACCGTCTACGATCTTCTGCTCCGGAAGCGCACCCTCAGCTGCTGTATCCTTGTTATACTGGGTCTTTTTCTGATCAGCATTCTTCTGGGCTGCAGGAACTGAGCTTGTTCCTGAACCGGTACTCTTCTTTGAAGGAGTAGCCTCTTTTGCAGGAGCCTGTGCAGGCTTTTTCTCAAAGCTTGCTGTTATGGTGTGTCCACCTCTTATATTATTGAAGGTGTAACTCTGAACAGCTCCGATATTCTTTCCGTCAACGATTACGGAAGTGATCTTGTAATCAGCCTGGGGAACAATGTTGTAGGTAACGGAACTGCCTTCAGCTACCACATAATCTCCACTAGGAACAATACTTCCGCCTGCATTGGCGATACCTGAAACAAGCTTGTAGGTTGTAGCATTCTTCTTCATGAAGTTGGCCACAATGTTGACATCATTTTTGATGCCGTCAATGACGTACTTTGAATCCTTAGAAACGATCTGTCCGTTTATGGACCATCCCTGGAACTCATATCCGTCATAGGCCTGAGCTTTAAGCTCAACCTTGGAACCCTTATTATAGGTTCCGGCGCCTTCGTACTTACCTGTATCCTGCGGATATACAGAAACGTTGACGTTGCACTTTGCTCTGTTAAATACCGCTGTGATGTTTCTGTCTGAAGTTATATTGTTAAGTTCGAGGGAAGAAGAATTGCTAATGGTCTTCTTGTTCTCAACAAAACCTGCAAACACATAGCCATCCTTTGCCTTGGCAGTAATGGTCATCTTGCCGCCGTAAGGTACAGATGCGCTCTTTGTAATGGTTCCGCCATCTCCGTTGTTGACACTTGTCTTAACGTAGCAGGTCTGTCTCTGGAACTTTGCCACCAGATTTCTGTCAGCGGATATATTATCCAGAGTCAGCTGTCCGCTTGTGGAAAGCAGATTGCCGTTCTCATACCATCCGGAAAATACAAAGTTATTATTGGGGGATGCAGAAACTCTGCAGCTGTCTCCCGACCTTACAGAACCTCCTCCGGCAACTGCTCCGCCGTTTGAAGGGTCAGCCTTTACGCTTACTATATAGTCAACAGAGGTAACTGTTATGACAGCCCTGTCCACCTTTGAAGGATCCTGCTTGGAGGTTGCAATAACCAGGAATGAGCTCGATGACTCTGTAGGAGATACTGAAAGCTTTCCTGATGAACTGATTGTGGTTGATGCACTGGTGTTACCTGTTGTGGACCAGAACACTGAAGGATCAAAATCGTAGCCACCTGCAACGGTAACCTCAAACTGATATGACTTACCTGCAGGAATTGTCACTGCTCCCGGAGTGATCTCAACGCTCTCAATATAGGGAGAGCTGTCCTTTACTGTAACTGTGACATCAACTCTTGCTGTGTGATGCCTTCTGTAATCATTGGCTGAAAAGAATGTATAGCTGGCAACATAGGTTCCCGGCTGTAAATCATCATAAGGGGCAATAGAGAAAACCACTGACTCACCTGGTTCAATTGTCAGATCCGGTGTAATTGTTCCGATATCGAAAGCAGTATACTGATCAATCTCTTCCCATGTAAGAGGAAAAGTAGTTGATCCAACATTCACGATTGAAAACTGCTTGGCCTGAACAATGCTGCCCTTCTCCACCTGGCCAAAGGAAATACTTGGTGTATAGCAGGCCAGATTATAATCAAAAGGATCGGGCTCAGGATCAGGCTGAGGCTGTGGTTCAGGCTCCGGCTCGGGCTCGGGCTCCGGTTCCACATAAGGCTCCGGTTCATCCCCCCAGTCATCCTGATAATCATCGTTGTAATCACCAAGGAGCTGGCTGTCACTTTCCTCGTAGTCTCCGCCTTCCTCAGCATAAACTTTGACGATCTGCACTGCCGTAACACTGCACACTACTGTACATATTGAAAGTAATACAGCGCAGATTCTTAAAAAGATGGTATTCTTCATAGCGTCTTTCCCCCTCTTAGAGAAACTGTAATTTTATTTCAATTACTACGATATCAAATAAAGCCCCTAAATTGTGGCTTTTAATTATAAAACTTTTATTATTTTTAGTTTATAATCAGTTTATGATATCCTTATTACAAAGATTTATACGAAGCTAATTTCAAAGGGGCAAAAAATTGTATATAACTGTAAAAAAACATATCCTGTCCAATTGCATACTGAAGGTAGCCCTGGTCAAGATACTTGCAGCCTTGCTTGAAGGTCTTCTTCGAATAATACTGCAAAAGACATCTTCTGCCACTCCGGACATGCTGGATATATATCTGTGGCACTGTCAGCTTGTTATTTCAGGTCTGCAGATTATCGCCGTTGCCATAATCTTCTATTTTACCTGGAAGCACCTCAACCATTACATGAAGCTGGTTCCCAAGGATGACCAGCAGGGGTTTGGGGAACTGCAGAAGGAATACTTAAAAGACAAGATAGCCTCTCTGTCAGTCTCCTCTGTAAACAGACTTTTGCAGCTTTGGGCAGTAATCTTTATCGGAGCCGAGCTCATTTACGGATTCACCTCCATCATGTACAGGCGCTTTATTGCCATCCTCATGGATGCTCTCTCCGAGGGCTCGGGAATGACCGACGGAACCTTTGTCATGCTCTACAACATGACCCACGGCTTCAAATACATGGAGATCCTGGCAGCTATCCTTCTTGGAGTAGTCATGACCGGCATCTTTCTAAACGACAGATACCTTAAACTGGCATCTTTAGCTGTCCTGATACTTTTCCTTCTCTCCTTCGGAGTCTTCCAGATGCAGACCGTATACCTCATGGGCCGGGAGATTGGAATCGTCTGGACCTCCATCATCTACCACATCACAGAGACAGTAGGCCTTGTTGCCCTATCCTTCTACCTGTCCAAAGCCTATAAAGGACTATGAGCTTTACATCGTAAAAAAAATCCTTCGGGGATGAACCCGAAGGATTTTTCTTTTTGAAATTATTCAATTGTGAGGATATCAACGAATCCAGTCACTTCGAAGATCTCATGGATCTCTTCATTGACATTCTTGATAACCATGCTACCCTGCTTGTTCATTACTTTCTGAGCAGAAAGAAGAACACGAAGTCCAGCAGAAGAAATATACTCAAGCTTTGAAAAATCAAACTTAAGATCCTCAATTCCACTAAGAGCAGTCTTAAGCTCTTCATCAAGCTGTGGCGCTGTTGTTGTGTCCAGTCTTCCTTCCAGTGCGATAACAAGCTCTTTTCCGTTTGCAGTTTTGTTGATAGTCATTCCATCCACCTCTCTTAGTATTATTTTATATCACAAACTATTGTCATATCAAGTCGATTTCCTTTAACACCGACTAAAACATCCTTTGCCAGGCTGGCAACAATGGATTTCTCCAGTTCATCCCAGGCTGCTTTGGCCTGTTCCTCTTCTCCCATGGCGTCCTTAAGGGAATCTTTGTATTCGTACAAGGACCACATGATTCCTGCATCTGCCATGCCTTCGATGCCGTTGTACATACCCATGGTTCCGTAATTGACTACTCCGCCGCCATACTCCTGCTGAAGCTTCATTACGTTGTTGTAATTAAGAAGTCCGTTCTCGATGACGTCTGCCACCTTATCCATGAAGCCCTTAACAAGGGCATTATTCTTATCGGACGCCATGTCAAGAAGTCCTTCTTTTTTATCCTGACTCATCTCGGTCTTACCGGTGACTCTGATGCAGCATTCATGTTTGTACTTCTCGAACCAGATAGCTGCGTGATAGTCTGCTGTAAGGGCCTTGAGCATTCCAACTGTCTCTTCGAAAAGAAGCTTCATATGAATTGCATCCTTCGGTGAGAGTTCAAGCTCATCGATGAGTTCCTCAGCCTTGGTATAGATCTTGTCATCTCTGATCTTGTCACTGTCTACAAAAGTAAACCGTGTAGTCTTCTCCGGTACTCTGGATCCTACAGTAGCAAGAGCCTCTGAGAAGTCCTTTGTGACAACCATGCTGGCTTCATTCTTATTAACACTAACCTCAATGTTATCTGCAAGATTGGCTACCAGTGATCTCTCCAGATCATCCCAGGCTTCCTGAGAGTACTTATCTTCCTCCCTCTTGGCAAGGATCTTTGCCTGATACTCCTTAAGGGACCATGTATTCTCCTCAAGTCCCTGCATTGAGAACATTGATTTCAATATTCCGAAGAACCCCTCTTCACCGGAATTGGTACCTGTTGAAGAAACAGAAATAAGTTCCTGCTGTTTCTCTTTGTCCATGTGATTGTCTGATACAAGGTGAATTCTTGTAACCTTTGCATTACCCTCCAACCAGAAATCCATGATACCACAGCCAATAATAGACTTCGCCAGCCTTAGAACTTCCTCCGAGAGAAGCCGTAGCCGTAAGGCTTCCTTCTCCTTGAGGCCGGTATCGAAGATGTAATCATCGATCAGCTGATTCGCGCCGTCCAGTCTGGCTTCTACGTCTGCAATCTTAATATGACTGGTTTCTACGTATCGCATAACTCCTCCTCAACAATTAGTATACTTCAATGTTATCACGTTTGTCGCACAATTGTTCATAAAAATTCTAAAAAATCTTAATTAGAAAGTGCATCTGCTATATCTTTTTTCATATCAAGGGCTGCTGCTCTTGCTGCCTCACCCACTTTTCCGTCAGCAAACTGCTTGTAGGAATCGCTCTTCCATGCAGCAATGATGCCCCTTGAGGAGTTTACTATGGCTCCCAGGCCATCGCTGTTAAAGAAATGTACAAGGTCTTTTCCCTTGCCTCCCTGGGCACCGTAGCCGGGAACCAGAATATATGCGTGAGGCATTATATCCCTTAATATTTTGCCCATCTCAGGATATGTAGCTCCCACTACTGCTCCCACGTTGCTGTAGGAACCGTCCATGGAGTCCTGTCCCCATTTCTCCACCTGCTCGCCGACTATCTCATATAAAGGTCTTCCGTCCACAAGTCTGTCCTGGAACTCTCCGCTTGAAGGGTTGGAGGTCTTTACAAGGACGAAGATTCCTTTGTCGTTCCTGTTACATACATTTATGAAGGGCTTAACTCCGTCAGAACCAAGGTAGGGATTGACGGTGGCGAAGTCCTCATTAAATCCGGCAAAAGAGCTATCGCCGATCTTTACATCCCCTAAATGTCCCACTGCATAGGACTCGGAAGTGGATCCGATGTCACCTCTCTTGATATCGCCGATTACGATAAGGCCCTTTTCCCTGGCGTAGTCAACGGTCTTTTTGAATGTGATAAGTCCGGGGATTCCAAGCTCCTCGTACATGGCAATCTGTGGCTTTACTGCGGGAACAATATCTGCAATATTATCGATTATCTCCCTGTTAAACTGCCAGAAAGCCTCTGCTGCTCCTTCCAGGTTTCTTCCTTTTTCTTCGAAGCACTGCTCTTTAACCTTGTCCGGAATAAAGTCCAGCTTGGGGTCAAGGCCTACAACAATAGGCGCTCCGGTCTTCTGAATCTTGTCTATTAACTTGGAGATCATTTTGTCACCTTCCTGATTATTTATTCTGTCTTGGGTTCCCTGGACTCAAAGAAGTCATCTATAGCTCCGATGAGCTTGTCCTTGGGCATTGATTTCAAGAGATACTTGGCCGGTTTAAGTCCCACAACCTTCATGACGCTTTCCTTGTCGTCTTTGGCCGTGAGAAAGATTACCGGGGTATCCTTGATACTCTGGGTATTTCTTAGCTCTTTTAATACGTCAGGTCCGCTCATCACCGGCATCTCGTAGTCAAGGAGTACCAGATCCACAGGGTTCTGAGCCAGGAAAGAAAGAGCTATCTTGCCAGAACTGGCCATATAAACATGATATTTCACGGAAAGCCAGGTCTTCATCATTCTGAGCATGGCACCGTCATCATCAACGATAAGTATCTTCCTCCTAAGGGTCTCATCCAGGGCGCTGTAATCCACAGCCATGTTGAGATTCCCTGCAAGGAGCTTGACATCAAGGGGTCTTTGATAGATCTCCTGGATCTTCTCCTTGGCAATGATGGTCTGAGCAAGAGTCAGCTCCTCATTGTTACCTATCAGATAAAGCAGAAATCTGTCAGAATCTATCTGCTGGTTAAGATACTCAAATAAAGGTGCAAACTCAGGGGTAAGATCCCCAAGATAAAGAACATACAGATCAGGCTTTTCAGGGAGGGCCTCGATGGCGCTTTGATAGGGTTCAACCCTCACCACCTCATAGTCCTCTTTCTCAAGCCCAACCACAATGGCATTTACCATGAAACTCTTTTGTATTCCAATGAGTAAGACTTTTTTATCCATAATGCCGCCTTTCATATTGGGTCTATTTTACAGTACAGTCAAAAGTCCGTCTCTGTCAACAGCCGCGAGATGTTTTTTGACCTGGTGGTACTTTGATTTGTACTCATCAGGAATAGCATAGCCGTCAAGCATTGCCATAATGTCGTCAGCGCTGTCAAAATAGGAAGCTGAAACAAATTCTTTGATGGAAGCAAAGGCCCCCTCCAGTTCCTGCGGGTCTATCACAGGCTTATCCGCATCGTCCTCAGCAAAAAGAGGCTGAAGAATAGTGGTGTAGCTCCTGTAAAGATCAAGAAGTTCAGGGGTAAGAGCATCTATCTCCTTGGTATTTCCCGTATTTCCGCAGTTCTCAAGATGCTCTGCCTTCTCGGAAAGCTCAATAGCACCTACAGCTCTGGCAGAGCTCTTTAAACCATGAACATAGATAGTGTAATCCTTTATGTTCCTGTCCTGCTCATACCTTTGTATCTGTCCGGATCTTTCGTCGATGGCCAGCCAGAAATCCCTCAAAACATTCTTGGCAGCCACAGCAGAACCGCATCTGTCGATGGCTGCACGGTAATCAATGCCGTTTATCTGGATAAGCTCCTGGAGTACCTTCTTCTCCTCCTCATTGCCGTCCTTATCTATTACGTAGTCTGCATCTCCGGGTCTTTGTATAAGGTCCTTTGGCAGGTAAGACAGGATCATCTCCTCAAGCTTGGTGGGATCCACAGGCTTGGACATGTAGTTGTCAAAGCCCTCTCGCACATACATCTCTCTCGAACCTGAAATAGCATTGGCAGTAAGGGCTATCACCGGAACATCCTTATTGAGATTGTCCTCCATCTCCTCCATGGCATGGAAGGTCTGGATACCGTCCATTTCAGGCATCCTGTGATCGAGGAAAATAATATGATATCTGCTGTTTCTAACCTTCTCAATTGCCTCCACTCCGCTGGTGGCAGTGTCAATCTGCATCTGAGTCTGCTTAAGAAGTCCCTCGATGACGGTAAGGTTTGTTCTGGTGTCGTCAACTACAAGGATCCTGGCATTGGGCGCATGGAAAGCTTCATGATATTGTCCGGTCTCGATCCTGGAATCTCTGACCCTTCTCGAGAAGTCACCCACCGGCTCCCGGCTGACAACCTTTTGTCTGATGGCAAAAGAGAATTTGCTGCCCTTACCGTATTCGCTGGAAACCTCAAGCTTTGAGTCCATCATGCCAAGAAGGCTTGTTACGATACTGATTCCAAGACCTGTTCCTTCAACAGTCCTGTTCCTCTGAAGGTCTATTCTCTCAAAGGCAGAGGTAAGCTTATCCATATCCTCTTCTCTGATTCCTATTCCGGTGTCGGTAACAGATATCTTTAAAAGAACCTGATCGGTGGAAATCTCATCCAGTGACTCCTGCTCAACTTCTTCATATTCCACATCAAGATCAACGGAACCTGTCTCCGTATACTTCACGGCATTGGTTATGATGTTGATGATGCACTGCTTTATCCTTATCTCATCTCCAAAGAGGATGTGAGGAATATTCTCGTCAACACTTACATTGAGCTTAAGGTTCTTTTCCCTGGCTCTCATATCTGACATATTGACGATGTCGTTCATAAGAGACCCCAGCTCATACTCGACAGGGATTATCTCCATCTTGCCAGCTTCGATCTTGGAAAAGTCCAGGATGTCATTGATAAGAGCAAGCAGTGTCTTACCAGAACTCTGGATGTCGCGGGCATAGCCAAGTATTTCCTGATCCTTGCTCTCCCTTAAGATCATTTCATCAAAACCAAGGACCGCATTGATAGGGGTCCGGATCTCGTGGGAAATACTGGAAAGGAATCGGGACTTGCCTTCGTTAGCTGATTTGGCGCTCTGAAGCTGGTCC
>DFGW01000221.1 GCA_002372465.1 Butyrivibrio sp. UBA3740 | reverse complement strand
GGTAAAAGACACATCTCTTGCCTCCAGCATTACCGTGGTTGAGATGTTCACCAGGACCAAGCAGATCGCAGGACAGTCTTACAACTACCTGCCACTTTATATTGAGGTTGCGCTTGTTTACCTGATCTTCTGCACAGTGCTCACCTTCCTTCAGAAGAAGGGGGAGAAGATCCTTGGAAGTTACGGCGTGCGCAAGTAATATGATTAGAGGTTAACATGGCTCTTTTAGAGGTAAAAGAAATACATAAGGCCTTTGAGGGAAATGAAGTCCTTAAGGGTGTGAATCTAACAGTAAATAAAGGCGACGTGGTTTCGGTGCTGGGACCTTCCGGTTCAGGAAAGACCACGCTTCTTCGCTGCATCAATTTTTTGGAGAGCGCCGATAAGGGAGAGCTTATCTTTGACGGCAGCTCCTACAGCCTTTCCCAGGTCACACGGGCTCAGATAGCAGACATCAGGAAAAGAACCGGTTTTGTGTTCCAGAACTACAACCTGTTTGCCAATAAGACCGCCATTAATAATGTTACTCTGGGCCTGACCAGTGCAAGGAAAGTTCCGGTAAAGGAAGCCCGCCAAAAGGCTATGGAGGTCCTTGCAAAGGTCGGAATGGCAGAGTATGCAGATTACTATCCCAGCCAGTTATCGGGAGGTCAGCAGCAGAGAGTTGCTATTGCAAGGGCGCTGGCCACAGATCCTGAGATCATATATTTTGATGAGCCCACCTCGGCCCTGGATCCTCAGCTGACAGCAGAGGTTTTGGAGGTCATGAGGAAGCTTGCAAAGGACGGAATGACCATGATCGTGGTGACACACGAATTGTCTTTTGCAAAAGAGGTATCCACCCATGTGGTGTTCATGGCAGGCGGAAAAGTCGTTGAAGAGGGCTCTGCTGCTGAGTTCTTTGACAATCCGAAGGAAACAAGGACAAAAGAGTTCTTGCGTTTGACAGAAAAGTAGTGTATTATTATTCAAAACAAATTGCACACAATGTAATCGAGCCTATTGCTCAATAGAATTTGGAGGAAAGGGAAAATATTATGAAGAAAAATCTATCAGTATTACTGGCTACAGTACTTGCAGCCACAACACTTGCAGGCTGCGGCGCAGCAGGAAACAGCGCTTCCGGCGCTGATGCAAACGGTGATCACCTTGCACGTATCAAGGCAGCAGGTAAGATCACAATCGCAACAGAAGGCGTATGGGCACCATTTACATATCATGATGAGACCACAGACGAGCTGGTCGGATTTGACGTTGAAGTTGCAGCAGCAATCGCAGAAAAGCTGGGAGTTGAGCCTGATTTTAAGGAAGTTGCATTTGACGGAGGCCTTACAGGCGTTACAACCGGAACCTTTGATATGATGGCCAACGGTGTTGATGTAACTGATGACCGCAAGGACACCTATGATTTTACACATCCTTATGCTTATGATCATGCTGTTGTGGTTACCCTGGCATCTAACGACACGATATCATCCTTTGATGACCTTGCAGGAAAAACAACTGCTAACTCAGCAGGATCAACCTACGAGGCAATGGGCAAGGAGTACGGTGCAACAGTATCAAATGTTGATACCCTGGGTGAGACCATGACATTGGTTCAGAACGGAACTGTTGATGCTACGATCAATGCCAACACTTCAGCTCAGGATTACTTCAATACAACAGGAACCACAGATCTTAAGGTGGCAGCTGTTGATGCTGATGTAACAATGTATGCCATCCCTCTTGCAAAGGGTGAAGACAACGACACCTTAAGAGAGGCTATCAACAATGCTATTTCAGAGCTTCGCTCAGAAGGAAAGCTCAAGGAGATCTCAGAGAAATACTTCGGAGCAGACATAACAGAGAACTAAAAAGATTAAATGAAGTCGACAGGGCCGGCAGAGACGAAAGTTTCTGTCGGCTTTTTGCGTGAAAGCCCTGATGGCAGGAGCCCTTGCCTTTGATATATCAGAAAACCTTATGTCTGCCTATAAGCACCATGTCTTATACAAAAAGAGATTTTGTAGGTAATAATTGTAAACGTAGAAACGTAAAAGATATACACAGGAAGGTGACTTATGAAACAGATATTAGCATTTGGTGATTCCAATACATGGGGACTGGTTCCGGGGTCGCATCCGCATGAAAGATATCCCTGGGGAATAAGGTGGACAAGCCTTTTGCAGGAAAAGTCAGAGGATATACGTGTTGCGGAAGAGGGGCTTTGCGGTAGGACAACAGTATTTGAGGATGGTCTTCGCCCCGGCAGAAAAGCAGTTGCTTCACTGGACCCGCTTCTTGAAAGCCACTATCCTTTAGACGGAGCAATCCTGATGCTTGGGACCAATGACTGCAAGAGCTTCTATAACGCTTCAGCCTACGTGATAGGTAAAGGGATAGAAAAGTGCCTGGACATCCTGGAAAAGTATGTGGAGCCGGAGAAGATTCTTTTGATATCTCCTATGGCACTTGGAGAAGATGTATGGCGTCCGGAAAAGGACCCTGAGTTCAATGGTAATTCTGTTGTCACCAGCAAAGAACTAAAGCAGGTCTATCAGGATATAGCAAAGAGGAGAGGCACAGCATTCCTGGCAGCTTCCGACGTGGTCACAGCAAGCACCATCGACGATGAGCACATGGATGAGGAAGGCCACAGAATTTTTGCAGAGGCAGTGCATAAAAAGCTGGAGGCGATAATAGGGTGATAACATTTCTTTATCGCAAGATAAGTTAACCTTATTACTTCCTATAACCTTTCTTTAATTTTCATATATCTTTTAGCGTGATAACATCAGATTATCAAAACAAAAGAACAATAATTGATTGGAGGAAAAACATCATGGCAGATATAAAAGAAAGCGCATTAGAACTTATTGGGGGTACACCTATACTGAAACTCAACGGATACGGAAAGGCAGCAGGCATTACAGGAGCAACACTTCTTGCAAAGCTTGAGTACCTGAATCCTGCAGGATCAGTTAAGGATAGAGTAGCACTTAGCATGATCGAGGATGCAGAAAAGAGTGGAAAGCTAAAACCTGGAGCAACCATCATCGAGCCTACCAGTGGAAATACAGGAATCGGTCTTGCAGCTGTTGCCGCAGCTAAAGGATATAAAGCCATACTTACCCTTCCAGACACAATGAGTGTTGAACGTAGAAATCTCCTTAAAGCCTATGGCGCCCAGATAGTACTTACAGAGGGCGCCAAGGGAATGAAGGGGGCCATCGCTAAGGCTGAGGAACTTGAGAAAGAGATTGAAGGATCAATAATCCTTGGACAGTTTGTAAACCCTGCAAACCCAGCTATTCATAAAGCAACTACAGGTCCTGAGATCTGGAAGCAGACAGATGGAAAAGT
>DFGW01000153.1 GCA_002372465.1 Butyrivibrio sp. UBA3740 | reverse complement strand
TGATACATATCTTGCAAGAAGTGATGAGGCTGAAAGTGTTGAAGCATCAACACCGATAACAGTACTCTGGTACTTTCTGTCTGAGTAAACATCAGAAAGCCATGTGTTCCACTCAACCTCCTGGATCTTGGCTGTAACACCGATTGCCTTAAACTGCTCAGAAAGGACCTGTGCTGTGTCAACATGCTGTGTATAGTTGGATGGAACGGTTATTGTGAACTCGAATCCATCGGGATATCCTGCCTCTGCCAGAAGTTCTTTTGCCTTATCAACATCATGTGGATAGGTGTCATTGAGCTCAGGCATGAAGTACTTGGAATATGAAGGGAACATGGCGCTTCCGATGGCTGTTCCGTCGCCGTCTGAAACGTAGTCCATGACCTCCTGTCTGTCAAGAGCATAGCAAAGGGCCTGACGTA
This sequence comes from Butyrivibrio sp. UBA3740, assembly GCA_002372465.1. Taxonomy (GTDB): domain Bacteria; phylum Bacillota; class Clostridia; order Lachnospirales; family Lachnospiraceae; genus Butyrivibrio. The sequence goes on along the minus strand of DFGW01000153.1, from coordinate 23,457 downwards.
CTCTCACATCATCAAAAGGCTTCTCGGCATTGTTGATGTAAAGAGCCTGTACCAGATTCATGGTTCCCCGGTAGACCTCAAAGTCCTCAGAGAGCTGTGCTACCTGATTGGAAGTAATTCTTGGGAACATATCGATGGAACCGCCGTTAAGGTCCATTACGATAGCATCTGCATTGGCCTCAACCTTGAAGGTCACATCCTTGATGTATGCCTTTTCTCCCCAGTAATCATCAAATCTTGTAACAATGAAGTTCTCCTGAGGTGAGCTGGAAACATACTTGTATGGGCCGGTTCCGATAGGTGTTACCTCTGGAGTGGCGTTATCCTTAGGGATAATAGCAACTGTGAGCTGTGTGATAAAGTCAGAATCAGGTTCTGTAAGCACAATCTCCACGTGGCTGTCATCAACAATATTTACGCTTTCGATGTTGGAAAATGCTGAGATAAGTGGTTCACTTCCGTCAGCGCCGCGGTTACGGTCAATAGAATATTGGATATCCTCTGCAGTAACAGCTTTCCCATCGTGGAACTTAATTCCGTCCCTGAGTGTGAAGGTATAAACCTTGTTGTCATCTGAGACCGTGTACTCGCTGGCTACAGCAGGATTAAGATTACCATCTTTGTCCGGTTTAACGAGTCCTTCGAACACGTTAAACAGTACCTCTTTCGTTCCTGCCCCTGTAGCATAATGAGGGTCAAGACTGTCGATATCCTGAGGTATTCCTACAGTAAGAGTAGAAGAATCATCTCCTGTCTTGTCGCTTGAGCATCCGCTCAATGCAATAGTCAGCGTCGTTAACACGATCATCAAGAGAGCTGAGACAGATCTCCTGCCTGTTCCTTTTTTAATCATGTTAAAATCCTCCTCGATATTTAGTTGTAGAGCTTAAGAGCCCTTACCATCAATCAATATACGAGGTCGTTAACAAAATGTCAACCATTAAATAAAACGCAAAACGCTGACCGAATAAGCGTCTATTCAGTCAGCGCTTTAGTCATCATATACGCCCTTTATAAGCCTCTTTTCAAAGTCAGCCTTAGGCATTGGATTGTCATATAAAAAGCCCTGTACCACGTGACATCCCACCGTCTTTAAAAGCTCTGTCTGGTCAGGTCTTTCTACCCCTTCCGTAACAACAGAGATTCCGAGCTCGGTCGCCATGGTAATTATATTCTTAAGCACTATCTCGTCGGATCTGTTCAGTTCTTCGTTATTGATAAAAGACCTGTCGATCTTGATAACAGATACCGGGAAGTCCCTCAGAGTAGACAGTGATGAATAGCCTGTTCCAAAATCATCGATGGCTGTGGATATCTTCTCATCCTTGAGCTTTGAAAGAAAGCTTGTCATCTGGAGTCTCTCATCCTCGCTGGCCGTCTCGGTGACCTCTATCTGGATGTACTGTCTGCCTATATTATAGCTGTCGATAATGTCCGTTATCTCTTTTGCCAGGTTCTTGTAATTAAGGTCACGCCTGGAGAAATTAACGGATACGGGAACGGGCTGTATGCCTGCATCGATCCACTCCCTGATGAACTCACAGGTCTTTTTGAGTACGTACAGGTCAAGGGAAGCAACCATCCCCTCCTGCTCCAGGATAGGAACAAACTCTGTGGGGTAAAGAACCAGTCCGTTGCAGAACCATCTTGCCAAAGACTCTGCTCCCACAATCCTTCCGCTCTCAGTATCAACCTTTGGCTGCAGGTAGATCCTGAACTCGTCGTTGGCAAGAGCATCCTCGTATCTGTCCTCGATCTGCTTCTGGCGGTAGATCCTGGTGCTCATGGCCTTATTGACATATACGTAAGGCTTGTTGGCAACGTTCTTGGCGTAGTTACATGCCATAACAGCTCTGGAAATAGCCTGTCCCGGGCTGCTCATGGATTCATCAATGGCATAGACACCGGTTACAGCTGAAATAGTAACCTCTTCCTCTTTATCCTTCTTCATTCCGCGAACAGGGATCGCAGCTATGTATTTAAGGAACTGCTTGGTTCTCTCCTTCTTAATGAGGGCAGCGAAGTTGTCGCCTCCAAAGTGGGATACGATCTCATCCTCCTCGCAGAACTCCCGAAGCTTCCTGGCATAGCGCTTCATGATCTCATCGCCTTCCTGAATGCCAAAGCGCCTGCTGATAAGGCCGTAGCTCTTAAGATTGAAGTAGAAGGCATCATATTTCATGATCTCTCCGCTTCCGAACTTGGAGCCCACAAACTGCAGATATCCGCCTGAGTTTGGAAGACCTGTAAGGAACTGGGTAAGGGCGCTGTTCTTCACAACGTTTACCAAAAGAAATCTCTCCATATGGAAGGAAAGCACATCCATGATAAGGGAGAAATACTTATATTCCTCGTCGTTCCACTTCCTGCCACCGGATAAGTAGACTTTGTAAATTATGACCCTTTCTCCGGACATGTTGCTCTTGAACATATAGTCAGGAGCCTCATTCTCAGGCACCGGTCCAAAGAGCGGAATGACTGTCTCCGGTTCACCTGCCTTGTCGGACTCAGGTCTGAAGGAAACCACAGAAACTATTGAACGCAAAGAAAACTCCTTCGATAGATCCGCCAATGCACTTGGGGAGATCTCGGGAGTTACTTCTTCTTCAGACAAAATCTGTATAAAATTCTCAAAGCTACGGTCCAGTGTCATACTATTATTTTATAATTTTTTTATAATTTTATCAATCGGTTTAGCGTTGTTAATCTACCACTTTCTAATTCGATATACTTTATCGGCATATTCCCTGCAAAGATTCACCCTGTCATACAAAAAACACCACCAAGGCATGAAGCCTCAGTGGCGTATCTTAAAAATTATCTTATATCCTTGCCCATAAGCTTGTCATATACTTTCTGGGCGCTGGCATCGTCCTGTTTGCCAATTACATCCTTACAGCCAATTGCTGAAAGCAGAAGTGAAGCTCTCATAAACTGTTCAGGACGGGTTGAGAACGGACTTGCGCAGAAAAGAAGTGTCTGAACAATGTTCCATCCAACATAGGAAGCCTGTTCACTGAAGTCCTTGAAACCATAGGCTTTTCTGAAGATTTCAGAATTGCTCATGGCCTTAAGTCCATCGGCATCACTTTCCTTAAGCGCTGCCTCCTGCATAAATTCGCTGCTTCCATGGATATCCCTGAACTGCTGGTCATCAATGATCTTCTTGATGTTCTCTCCCTTAAGATCTGCTATCTCTTTGCCGAAGGGACCAGCTTCTGAGAAGTACTTATCCATCATCTTCTTATCAGAGCATACGCTCATGATAAAGCGTGCTGTGTGAAGGGTTTCCTGAATAGCTGCCTGAATACCCTTTGCAAAATAGCTTACAACGCAGGATATACCAAAGCTGCTACCTGAAAGTACATTGATGCAGGTTGTCATGGTTTCCATGATATCAGCTTTGTTAGCAGCCGTTACTGTCGCGCCGGCAACCTCATTAAGAATAAACTCGTTATTAAGCTTATTATCCTTGACGATATCCTGCTGAGCCTTTGTCTGATACTTTTCAGCTGCTTCGGCCTTCTCGTCTCCCTGTTTCTTAAGCTCTTCTTCATTCTCAAGTGGCTTGTCTGCGTTCTTTATTCTGCTGATATCTGTTCCCACATTATAAAGACCTGAAAGTGCATTGGATATCTGGGTAAGTCCCTCTCCAAATACCTTCATTCCAACCATGGATGCTGCATTTACCATAGAAAGAGCTGATGCAGCAGTTCCGCCCATGCCTGCATATCCAAGGTATTCGGTTGTAGCATTTTTGCTTTCACCGGGCTTTACAAAGCCGGAGCTAAGCATCTTATTTCTGTACTTAGGGCTAAGGCACATCATCATTATCCTCTGTCCTACGCCATATCCGGGAATAGCAGCCTCAATTTCAGCCCTTACCCTTCTTCCCATAAATCTGGTAAGTCTGTAGCCTGAGCGGTAAAGATTCTTTCTTAAGTAGTTGTAGTTATACATAAATCTGCCGTACTTATTTATCTGACCTGCACTTCTGTAAGCTTCGGCGTTACCCATGTAGAGCTTTCTTTCCTGCTCGGTTCTCTTTACAAACTTAAGGGCATTACCAAACAGATTCCAGTCAATTCCTGTCTTTCTGCCGCCCACATATACCCAGTTAAAGATTTTCTTGCCTTCCATAAGGTCTGCATAACTCTTCTTATTCTCAACGCTTCTGGCATCAGAAATCTGAGTTGAAATAAGACTCTTCATTGCATCCCTGAGATCATATTGGGTTGTTGCAAGAATATTCTTGGCACCAGGCACTGAAAGATGATCGACGTAGTAGTCAGCCAGTTCATTTCTGCCCTTCTCGTTTACATACTGGTTCTCATTCATTCCAATGGCTGTTGTAAAGGTGTTATCTGTTGATATATCAAGTATATCTCTATGCTTAAGCGCATGAACAAACAGCATCTTTTCATTGGTTGAAAGACCTGAGTAAGCAGAAATAAGTGGCATTGCAACTTCCGGATCCTTCTTGGCTTCTCTTGCTATAACATCATTGAAGTAATCCTCATAGTTGAGGTCTTTTTCCTTAAATCTTTCATCGATTTCCTTGCCAAGGGCTCTTGCCTTCACATTAGGTGAAGAAGGATCTGTGGTGTGCTCAACTGTCTGCCTGCAAACCTGAATCTTCAAATTTTCATTTGCAATCTCATCTACAAAATCCATAGCTCTTTCAAGCATCTTCCAGTCAATCCTGGTTTTTCTTTCAAGAGCATTCTTGGCAAAATCTTTAGAGGTAAGGTCCTTATTTCTAAAGTCCACATCATCCCTGAGCTGGTAGCTAAAGAGTGTTTCTGCAGCCTTTTCAAACATTTCATTGTCAACTGATCTGTTCAGCTTGGCAATAAACTCTTCATCCATTCCGTTGGAACGGGTAAAGCTTGTTTTGATCTGCTGCCTTCTTTCTTCATTGACAAAGCTTACTCCGCCAAGTAACAATGCATTCTTCTTACTATCACTTGTGGTGTAGTCAATGCAGGTTCTGTCCTGAAGAATATGGATAAGCATATTGATCTGAACATTACTGTACTTGGCAAATCTCTTGACGATTTTTTCAACTGAACCATCTTCCTTGATCTCTGAATCAGCAAACTTTGTAAAGGTTGTCCTGAAGGCATCAGCACCCTTATACTCGCCGCTTTCTGTTATCTGCTTAACAGTAACGCAGTCAGCAGACTTTCCTGCAAGAATTCTTCCAAGATCTCCGGTCATAAGGCCATCTGAGAGCTTATCATAATCCTTAGGAATCATCTCAAACTTCTTCTGAATGCAGAACTGAGTATACTTCATTGCCTTGTCAAACATTGTCTTGCTGACTCTCTTAAGTCCTGTCTTTCTGTCAGTCTTAAGAAGTCTTCTCATTACAACGTTGTAGTCAATCTTAGGCGCAAAGTCCTGATCATAGATATAATTTGCCAGTTCTTCCTGAAGTACAAGCTCCTGCTCATAGTCTTTCTTCTCATCCCTAAGAGCCACATTTGATGTGAGATTTTCTGAATCGGTAAGTCCGATATCAGGGAAGGTAAGAGCAATCGCAAATACCTTCTGCTCATCCACAGTAAGAGAGTTGTACTGATTTATAATGTCCTTATTTCCGGAAAGAGAAATCTCTTTTTCAACGTCAGCTCTTGTGAACTTGGTTGAAGAATACAGCTTCTCCTCTGCCGTAACATCACCACTTGAAAAGCCCTGCATAAGTGAGCCGGAGTCAGAAATATAGGAAAGATTGATCTTCTTTATGTTTTCAGCTGATAGCTTATTTCTTCCCTCTACCTTATCTCCAAGAATCTTATCGATTTCCCCTGTGATGGCTAAAAGGAGCTCATCCGAAGATTTCTCGGAATTTAAAGTCTCAAATATATCTTTCTTCAGGTAGGTGAATAGTCCAAGCTGCACCTTGAGGTCATCTGATACGCTTTCCACCTTCTCGACGCATACATCTACCAGCTTGAAGTACTTTTTCTTCTTATCACAGATTTCCGCAAACTGAGCCTTGCTCATGGTAAAGCGTGCGATATCCATCTCAGCCATGAACTCATCATATTCATTTTGAGCAAGCTTAGATGCAGGTCTGTCAATCTTTATAAGCTTATCGCGCTCCGAAAGCTCATCAAGAATTTCCTTGATATCACCCTCATGACTTCCATCAAGAGGAAGTTTAATTCTTGTGGCATTCTGGGCAAAAGCAAATACCACGGCTTTCTTGATGTCATTTTCAGAAAGTCCCTTAGCCTCCTTTTGAAGAGCAGTATAAAGGGTAACAAGTCTTTCCATCTCAGCTACAAGGTGACCTTTTAAATCCTCTTCTTTTACCTTGGTAAGTGAAAGAGCTTTTTCTACAAGAAGTCCCTTTATGAATTCCTGATCTGTATCTTTGTATGTATCTTCCAGGTTCTCATCAATATATTTTCTGAGCTTCTTAATATCCTTCGCATCAAACCTTGGATTTGCATTATAGGCCACAAGTCCCACCGATCCAAGAAGTGCCTTCTTTTCTCTGTATTCCTCATAGTCCTTATTGTAGACTCTCTCAAGGCTCTTGCCTTCATTTTTCCTGATTTCAATTGAAAGCCTGATATCGTCTTTGGTATCAAGAACATTTCTGTCAGAATAAATATTGGTATTTCTTTCATGTGTCTGCCAGCTCTGGAACTCTTTTAGCTTGTCTAAAAATGTCTGTCTAAACACATCCTCTTTGGCTGAGAACGCATAAGGCATAATGATCTGCATAAAGAGAGAATACTCGGCATACATCTTGTCATTTTCCGAAGGTTCTCTCTTAGCTGCAAGTTTTCGAAGAACAGCCGCGGAATCTTCCATTTCTTTTTGCTGACTGACCATGTCACCGGTGTTATAAATTCGGGCACACTCCTTATAAAGAGCGTCATCCTCTTTATTAGATACATACTCTTCATTGGTCTGTATCTTTTTCTGGATTGTGACGAAAGTATCCTTAACATACTCCATGTTTTTCTTGTACTGATTGTCAAGCTTCTTTATAGCTTCAAACATCAGCTTATCATCATAGAGCAGATTAAAGGATTCAGGATCTGCTGAAAGGATGTAGCTCAGCTTCATAAGAAGCGTACTTCCCTTCTCGTTTGGATCCATTTTTGCCTTAACCATCTTTTTGGTAACAGAATCAAGGGTCTTTTGTACTCCGGTTTTCTTGCCCTTGGTTTCCTGCATAAATCCATTATAAAAGTTTGCTACATCTTTTTTCCACTGTTCTTGGGTCCAGTTTTCACGACTCTTGAAGTTCTCCCAGTTAGACATGATATACTGCTCATTGATAGGACCTGAGCCTCTGTAATCATCATTTTTCAGAACATCCAAAAGTGGGCTGTACTTTCTGTTAAGTTCCTCAACATAGTTTATAAATTCTTCATCGGAAAGAGTAATGATCTTTTCCCAAACTTCCTGATCTTTAAACAGGTAATCTCTTATGACTCTGAATTTACCCTTAATTTTATCTGTCTCGCCATAATTATCGATGAAATCTCTTCTCTTGATATAAATCTGGCCAAATTCTTTGCTCTTTTTAAGGTTAGCTTCGGTATTCTCGCCTGGGAAGTAGATTTCCATGAGCTTTGCATTGAGCTCATTGAGGCCTTCAACGCCATAGCGCTTTAGGTTATCAGCCATGGCGTCCTTTTCTAATGACAATTCAACACCTGCAATAACAGGTTTTAGTCTTGACATTACAGTAACCATTTGAGAATGCTCAAGCTTACACATATCAAGAGTCTTCTTTACATTCTGCCACTTGGTGATAATGTCCCTGCCGGTCTTTGCAATATCTGCATAATACTGATCGTCATTGGAATTAAGGAATGTCTTTTCTCCCTTGCCACCTGCACCAAAATACTGCTGGCCGCAGCCGAACATAAAGATTTCTCCTATGCAGTCACCAAGATTAAGCCTATCCTTTTCTGCTACTCCTTCCTTCATTGAAACATTTTTAAACAGGAGCTGAGCATTAAAGAATGCTTCAAGGTCGGACTGGTTAATACTGGTTACATTAAAATACTTTTTTGCTTTTTCAAGTTCTTTTGCACTGCTGATGGAATACTTTAAATCATTTCCATTCCCGGTAGTGGTTATCTTAAGATTCTGGAAAAATAGACCAAACTCCTGAATCTTTTTCCTTTTATCAGAAGGCTTTAAATCCTCTAGTGAATCAAGGAACCTGTTAAATAATTCAAGGAGCTTATCTTCACGCTGGTAATGCTTGCCATTCTTATCAAGGTTCTCATCTGACTTCTGAATATTCTTCCAGAAATCTCTGGCAAGATTGATCTTTCTGATTCTCTTTACCTGATTGACGCTTTTTCCTACAACCTCAAGGTAGTTGAACTTAAGATACGTGTCATTAAGATCCATATCAGTAGCAAGATATGCATCAATACGCATCTTGTTATAGCCTTCTCTTTGCTTTGCCTCATCCTGGTAAGTCTTTAATTTAGCAGCATAATTATCATTTGTAACTTCACCGTTTAAAAGGTCCTTTAAGAGCTTTTTCTTTATTCCATAGATATCAGAGCCACCCATGGATGAAAGTCTCCACTTATCCAAAAGAAGGCGGTTTGTTTTTTCCTTTTTCCCTGTCTCCTTGTTTTCTTCCTCATTTACCACAAGGAGCAAAGACTTAAGATCTGCAAAGAACTGAGAATAGCTTATAAGGCTGAGTTCTCCAAGCTGCGTTATATTCTCTATCCCATCAAGATAATCAAATTTTGCATGAAGAGGACTGTTCTTGTTACCCAGAATATCCTTCAGCACTTCCATGAACATTTCTCTTTCTTCTTTTTTCCTGAAAATGCCTGCAAGAGTCTGATCCTCAAAGATCTGCTTTTGGATATCGTCTTCAACTACAGTCTTTCTTGTCTCGATTACCTTATTATTCTTAAGGCCATCTGAAAATTCCTCACGGGTAATGAGGCTATCCTTAAAGTTTGTAACATCTTCGCCATTTTTTTCAGCTTTCTTAAGCTTATCCTGATTGATGATAAGCTGATTCTCAATGGCCTTTAGCATTTTTGCCTTTATATCAGGCATTTTCTTCTCAACATCGCCCTTATTATACTTTCCGTCTGAATATACCTTTTCAAAAGCATCAAGCCATTCATTTTCAAAATAGTCCTCTAAAAGATCCCACTGACGCTTTGTAAGCTTTATCTTACCGTTTACAAAAAGCTTTGCATTGTCTGGAATTGCAGTTTTGGTATCTTCTGCATTTACAAGGGTAACGAGGAAATTCTTGATGTTGTTGTTATAAAGCTTTGTAAGAGCAGTGATGCACTTATTAGCCTTTTTGTTGGTTTCCTCCCACTTATTCTCTTCCTCTTTTCCTACCTTAAATCCCTTTGGCTTTAGATAGTACTTATCTCTCTTTCCTTTTGCATTTAATTTGCTTGCAACAACTCTCTCGGCTTTGGCGCTAAGTCTCTTTGGAACCTTGGTCCTGGCAAACTTTCTGTCCCAGGTCCTTTGTATCTCAGCAGCTTCTCCGTCATAGCTCATCATATTGTCGCAGACATACTCAACAATATCCTGAGAAATGATGCTGTAGCCAAGAAGATACTCTCCGCCAAGTTTCTTTAATACAGTTCTCATAAGAACATCTTTTGCTGTGTCGCAGATTCCCATAAGGCCGATTTTTCTGTTGATGACTGCAATATTATCATGAACAGTTGCCTGTATCTTCTCTAAGGAATTCTTGAAGTTCTCATCAGAAACTCCATACTTATCCGACTTGTTGATAAGTTTAAGCGCCTTAAATTTAAGGATTCCCTTATCTGCCTTGTCAGCTTCGGTTTTAAGATCAGCCTTTACCTTATCTTCAGCCTCCTTAAACTGAGCCTCTTTATCCAGGGGCTCATCTGTAAGAAGAGAAAGAATCTGCTCATTAGCCCAGAGACTTGCAAGCTGCCTTGATCCGGTGAAATACTCAATTCCAAGTTCTTTGTTTAAGACCTTCATGATCTCGCGCTGTCTGTTCTTAATGGCAACGTACTTAGGATCATCAAACAGATCCGCAAGCTGAGAGTTGTTTCTTAAAAGATCTCTAAAGTTAAAGTCACTTCTAAGGAGCATTCCAAACTTTTCTGTTTTGACCTTTTGAATAAAGTCATCTCTCATCTTTGGAACAAAACAGAACTCCTCGCCAATTGAGGACTTTGGAAGCTCATCATTCAGCTGTAAAAGATTATGCACAAGGTGGTCATTGATGCCGATGAGATAACGCTTTAAAGGCTCTCCTGTAAGGCCATTGCACTCAGGATTGTTCTTCATTATCTCTAAAATCTTGTCAGCATACTCCGGAAGAATCCATTTTTTCTTCTTCATGTCCTTATCATCGACTTCCTGGATTCCCCTGATATCTTCCTTTATAAGCTTTTCCCACTCTGCATGGATTTCCTTCAGCTTATCTTCTTCAAGTTTTCTTTTTCTCTCCTCTTCATCTATACCTGTAGGCTGAGCGTTCCTGGCAATCTGCTCATTCTCCTTATTGATTTTTTCCTGAACGACATCCTTAGGCACTGTCATGTTATGAATTGCAAGTCTGTTCTTACGGATCCTGCTTGCAACAGCGCTGGCGCCATCCCTGATATTTATAACACTCTTCATCAGCTCAAAGTTAAAAACATCATAGTTTTGAGCTCTTAATTCTCTATCGTCACTAAAAAAGAGCTTTTTATCATCCTGAGTGACTGCATAGCCGGCAAATACGTTCAGGGCATTGAAAAAGAGTTTTGAACTGGCAGAAAGTAAAAGGGCATAAGCCTCAGTCCCGTTCTTTTCAGGTTTAAACTTATCCTTATAGCCCATGTAAAGCGCGTTTTCTTCCTCTGCTATGTCTATTAAGTAATAAAGCTCCTCGGGAATAGCTGCTCCCATCTTCTTAGCATATTCAAGAAGCTTTTTTGCTTCATCCTCAAGCTCTTTATATCTTTCCTTACTTAAATCCTCCTCTATATGCCCCTTGGTCTTTACTTCTTCTCCATCTACAATCTCTGTTTTTTCTATTTCTTTTACTCTGGTAAATGGATTTTGAGCATCTTTTAGTACTTTCTTAAAAAGAGCTGACAATTCCGGCAAAAGAAAGGCTTCTTTGCGGGTTTGTATGTTATACATTTTCTTGTCAAGCTCTGTATTTTTGTCAGTTTTTACCTGTCCGTCTTCGATAACCACTTCATCGGGACGGGCAAAAATCTCCTGCTCAATTTTGTTTCTGTCCTGAACAATTTCTTCATCTGCAAGTTTGCCGCCTTTTTTGCTTCTCTTTTTTTGCTCAGCATCCCTCTGCTCTTTAAGCTTCTCAGCAGTTTGGTCCTCATCAATTACATAATTCTTTAAGAGAGTATCAACCTCTTTAAATATTTCCTCTGCCTTTACGCTCAAGTTTCCGATTGATCTTCCACTGAGGTTCTTATTCTCATATTCAAGATAATCAGCTGTATCTTTTGCCTCGCCTATTTCTTCAACTGTAACCTTATCACCTTTACCATTCTTGGAAACATGAAGTTTTTTCTCCCCCGCATTGTTATAAATATAGGAGCGGGCAATAGCTATAGAGTCCTCTTCCAGGTCCTTTTTAATTTGCAACCTGGTCTTTTCATAATCAGCAAGATTCTTCTTGTGAAGCTCAAGAAGGTCCTTTGCGTTCTTAACTCTTTTCTTATGAATTCTCTTCCATTTATTTCTTGCAGAACGATTCTTGCATCCTTTAAGGTGTGCAGGCATATGGTCAAGTATGCGTTGCTCCCTCTCAAGCCTTTTAAATGGCAGATTTTCAAAGGTATCGATTTTTTCATTGCTAAGATCCAAATCCTGCAGTGCACCCAAAACTTCAATATCTTCATTTCTTAGATATTGCTTGTTTTCCTGCTTATTAATAAGATTTTCTTTATTTAAAGCCACATTCTTATCAATAATGTCATTTGAGATAACATTCTTTTTCTGTTCAAGGATATTCTGAGTCTTGTTAAGATCATTTTTCTTTAAATTTTTATTCTTTAAATCTGTCTTATTTATTGACATATCCTACCTCCTAAGCTCCGCTTCAAGCTTAATCTGTTCAACATATTTTCCAAGATTAAATTCGCCTTCTGCCATAATAAGTCTGGATGTAGAAGGACTGTCAAAAAACAGATCCATAACCTTCTCAAGCTTCTCATTGACTGCTACAAATGAAATAAACTCGGGAGTTTCACCACTATTTACCGCATTTTCCACAGCAAAAGCCAAAAATTTACGTAGAACGCTCACATCATCAGTTGCTGTATAAAGATCCTCCACAACAACTTCCTTGTAGTCATGGCTTCTGGATGCCAAAAGCAAAGCTTCAAGTTTACCTGATGAATCGGTTGCCGCAACACTATATAAAATGTCCGCTTCCTTTATATCCCTGGCCGTAATTCCGACATCATTAAGATCAGCTGCATTTGCCACAACTACATCAATATTTTCAGAAAGATTAGCCATTTTCCCTTTATAAGAAACCGGCTTCTTACTTGAAAGCTTGTTATATACAGTATCAAAAGGAAGAGTGCACTCTTTAAGTGGCTTTAATGAAATTTCAAATCCGTGACTTGATAAAATATCCGAAATTTTATTTCCATCCAGAGTGTTATATTCAAATGATGTCACCAGATCCTTTTCCTCTGATCTTTCTATGAAATCATCCAAAAAAAGCTCAAGCATTATGTTCCCATAGCCCTTGCCCTGATAAAGATCAGGAATCAGGAAGTAGGAGATTTCCTCTATATCCCCATAGCTTGTGGTCTCCAAAAATCCCTTGTAATTATCAGTGTCTTCCTTTCCATTATCCAAAAGAGCATACCATCTGCTCATCTCTCCTTCTCCGGGGTAGCTGGCCGGAAGTTCATAAAGCTGTGCTTCATATCTGGATATTTCCTTTAGTTCCACGTCTGTTCCTCCTTCTTTTTACATGTTTTCATCCCCCAAAAACGCTCACTTTCATTGTACGATTCTTAAGAAAAAAAAATCAGAGCTAAACAATTATTTTTTTCTTTATTGAGAAATTTTTATCGTTTTTTTATAATTCATTTATGCTTGTTTTAACATTGTTATTTTCCCCCTCTAAGCGCTATCCAAGGTCCTTTCCATGTGATATTTTTCTGAACAGGAACAGAGTAAACTTCCCTCTCCCAATAGGATTCAAGAAGTTCTTCATTATCCTGCTCAAATTCAAATTCAAAGTCAGCTATATCTTTTTTAACAAGAGTTCTCTTCATGAAGAGACTCTCACCAATAGTATCAAGCTCAAGATTATCAGAAAGAACCTTCCTTATAAGAGCAAGCACTTTTGGGTTGTAGGCAACAAGCGTTAGCCTGTCGAAGCTGCTCTCCGCCCCCTGCCTTATTACTCCGTCGATCATTCCAAGCATAACTGAAAGCACATGACGCGGGTCATCAGCGTTTCTTGACAATGCCAGATCAACATGAATATCTCTACCAGCTTTACTGCAAAGAATAACCGCATTTGCTGACAAATCCCTGCCAAATACAGTTCCTGAGCAAAGCTGGTTATAGTGAGCATAATCATAATTTGTTATGCCTGTAGCGGATTCAGTTAAAAATCTGACGGTGCTGTTTAGCTGATCGATTGAAAATACCTTCATTGGAACAAAGCCTGTATTACCTGAAATTTTTTCTACCGAAAGCTTTACGTTTGGCGAATAAAGCACCATTCCTATTGGCGCTGCGACAATATCTGCTTTGGATATTCCCTCAAATCCTGCAGATGCAAAGAGCTGTTTAAGATACATTATTTCATCTGTAAAAAAGACATCAAGCTCTCCCACTCCCATTTGCAATAGTATTCTCTGGGCAGCAAAAACAAGGGACTTTCCAATCCCTTTATTGCGATTTTGCCAAGGCACATTAATAGACAGAATCTGAGCAGATGGCTTATTAATCCTTATAGTTAAAAAGGCGCCTTCGCCATCGCTGATTCTAAGAAGATTATCATCTTTTAGAGTTAAAAAAATCTTCATATACAGTTACAATCACTTTGCAGTCAGCTTAAAAAGAAGCTCTTTATCATGTCTCTTATCGTTTACTGATGCAAAGCCGCACTCCTTAAAAAAGTTTTTTATCTCATTCTCAGATATGTCTGAAATAACCATACCCTCATCATCATGAGGAATATCTATCATAAAAAAGTCTATATCATTACTTTTCAGTAAATCACTTGCCTCCTGCAAAAGTCTTGTTCCTACGTTCTGTCCTCTTACATTCTCATCAACAAACATATACACAAGTCTTCCAAAAGCAACTCCTGATCTAGTTATGTCCAGAAACATCTGAAGGATTCCTGCAAATTCATCCTCGCCATCTTCTTTGTATACTCCAAGGAGGGTTATGTACCCCTCCCTGGAAATATTATCAAATACGTACCCGGGTGTGCAGCCTATGCTCATATTATTAACACGATCATTTAAGGAATAAATATCAATCTTCATCATCTTCGTCTTCTTCCTTAACTATTTGTTTATTTGCTTCTTTATTATCTTCCTCTTTTTCCTCTTCTTCCTCTTCAACAGCAGGATCGCCTTCAAGCATATTATCTCTGTAGTATTTGGCGTCCTCTTTTTGCCAGGCCTTAAGCTGAGCATCCACAGTTGATTGATTCATCATACCGGTATAAGCCAGAGCCTGCATACCCATAAAGGTAGTAGCATGCAATTCGCTTATTTTATTCATTCTGGCTATGCCGGAAACTCCAATTCTCTTTATGGATTCGCCTCTGTGTTTTTCTCCAAGGTCCATTACAACATTAGAGAAGTTATAGCTTTTGATATCAGGTTTCTCATCAAAACGTCCATCGTAATACCGCTTTAACTGAATATAGGAAATCTTGCTATGAAGTTCTTTCAGTTCATTGAGAATGGTATTAAGCTTTTGTTTATCTTCTCCCTCAACATTTTGCATATCCCATTCTTCATTTTTGAGTTTCCCATCTTTTTGGGGCGCATATTTTAAAGCAAAGGCAAAGTATTCTTCCATCTTTTCCTTAAACTGCTGACCAAGTGGTTTTTCCTGACCATTTTCTTTGGTCTTTTCGGAAAACATGTATTCATACTTTTTCATCTGATGATTCTTGCCATAGACATGTTTTATGTCATTCAAAACAGCGGTAAATCTGGTATTGTTA
Organism: Butyrivibrio sp. UBA3740; assembly: GCA_002372465.1. Lineage (GTDB taxonomy): Bacteria > Bacillota > Clostridia > Lachnospirales > Lachnospiraceae > Butyrivibrio. Next base: position 8,267 of record DFGW01000153.1, on the reverse strand, counting down.
TTCTTTCTGCTTTCAAAAATAGAGGAATATAGATCATATATCTCGTTTACAAGCCTCTCTCTTACATCAGCTTTTAGTTTCTTCCAATCCTGAAGATTTCTTAGCTCATTTACTTTTTGTTCAAGAAGCAGCCCATCCGGAATGATCTTGTCGTATATATTAATTACCTTATTAACAGCTTTTTCATCAAGCGAAAGTAAGGACTGTTGAAACTCAATCCATAAAACCGCTTGACCTCCAAAATAATTATAGGTTTCCTCATTATAAAACAAATCATCAGGTGTCATCTTAAGGGCTTCGTCCGCAATATTATCCTCTTGCTCTTTTCTTATTTTCGCAATCTCGACTTTCTTCTGCTCATCATTAATATCAGGATTATTCTTTACAGCATCGTATCTTGCCTTCCATTTATCTCTATACTTGATCCATTCCTTCTTAAAGGATTTAAAGTCAGGCAATTTTTCCAGATTCTCTGAAAGCCTGTCTTCAAGATTCGAAAGTACTCCTAATACATCTTTATCAAAGTCCTTACGTTTATCGATCTCTGCAATGCCCTTACTTAGGTCACCTTCTTCGTAGGTATTATCAAGAAGTTGCGAAACAAAGTCTTCTTTACTAATAGGCTCGAAATCTTCTATATGCTTGTGAATTTTAGCAGCCAGCTCTTCTTCGGTGTCACAATCCATGCCATCATTGATAGCATTTGTAACAGCGCAACCCTTATTTTTAGAGTCAACCAGAGCCGTTGTGGTCCACATAATGTCGCTCTTAAAGCTGTCAACCATATGGTTGATGTCATCGATAGATTTCTGAAGCCTTATCTGGCCCTGTGAGAAATTGTAAATTGCCGGTGGAAGCTTGACTCCAAGCTGTGTTGCACTTATAAGTGCACAGGAAATACGATAACCGGCATCCTGGTCATCATTACCCAGACTTAGAACATTTTTAAATTCCTGCTGCAGTTTAAGACGAAGCTCACGAGGATAGTTTTTCTCAAAATCTTTATCCTTATCTTTTCCAAGAAGCAGTTCAAAGGCATACATAAAGAGCTTATAGCTTTTAGAACCTGCAGCTGCCATCATCTGAGTAATAGCTGTCTGCTGATCCGAAGTCAGTCTTACCGCATTACCATAGTCAATAAGTGTTCCCTTGGTATCACTGATAAGAATATTACCTGCATGAAGATCCGCATGGTAGTATCCCTTGCCATATATAGCTTCCTCAAGCCAAGCTGTTGCAATATTTTTCATGATATCGCGCTTCTTCATAAGCTCATTAGCCTTATCGATAAGCTTCTTTCTTACAATCTTGGATTTTTGTACATTCTCCTCTGTAAGGTCAAATTTCTCCACATATACAGTTTTCCCATCCTGCACACCTTGCTTACAGATTAATTTCTTGGTTTCCTCCCTGTACTTTTCAGCATCGAGGAGAATATCATCAAGAGTCTGTCCCTTTGCCTCCTCCAAAGCAAGAGAATTAACGGTTGGATTGATCATTGTGTTTATCTTTTCAGATTCCACATCTCCAAACTTATTGTCATATACCTTACCTTCCTCAATATTGGCTTTTTCCTTGGTAAGATCAAGCTCATTATAGTAGTTAGGAAGCTGACCTAAATAGGTCTCATACATGCCCTTATCTACATTCCCTGCGCATTTAAGCATTATCTTTTCTTCACGCTTCATGCGGTTTTGTACATCAGGACGAAGAAGCTTGATAATAACATTTTTGCCTTCCTTAGGAAGAGCAGGCCCGTAAATCCTACATCTGAAGGTCTGTCCCACAGAAGCTGCTCCCATGTTATCCTTAACTTCAATACGGGATATTACCCCTTCAGACCTTTCGATCATGGCATCCATCTGAGTCATAACAACACGCATTGGAATTGGAGATAGCTTGGACTTAACATCTCTAATGGCAACGCGCATCTCCTCAGGGAGTATCTCTTCATTAAGGCCCTGCATCATCTTATGTAAAAGAGGTCCGCCTCCCCTTATAAGACCGCTTAAATAATTGGCTCCTGTCCTTAAAGCAATTTTTTCCTGCCTGAACTTTTCAAGGAGCTTCTTTTGCTCTTCATTTGGCCCAACCCATTCTCTACCATCACCTAAATACTCCAGATTATATAAAGAACTGTACGCAGTAAGCTTTCTTTCTTTTATCTCTTTTACCAGCTCTGCATCACTGATATTATCATTTACCTTACCGGCAGTTCTAAAGACAGAAGCAAGCATAGCTCTCTGATCCAGAACACTTGCACTTCCAAAGTAATTCTTTAAAACATTCTGTACAAAGGCTCCCTGTCCGGAATCAGCTTTGGCAGCATTTTTCATGATTGCTTCTAAGCTGTTTTCCTGCTCATCATCAGTCTTGGCAAAAATGATATCAGTAATCCTGGAAACATCTTCCTGCATGATATTGCAGGCAGCTTTTATGCTGTCATCCATAGACTTATGGGCATCATCAAGATAGCCACCAAGCTTTAAATCCTGCTGATTTTTCAGAGTATCTTCTAACTTATCCTTTAACTGCTTTCGATCTAATTTCTTATCTCCGATATAGTCCTTCTTAAGATTTTTAACGAGTGTTTTTACCGATTCGCCTATTGTTGCAGCAAAATCCACTTTATCGGAGATCTTTGACAGATTCATCCTGTCCATAATGCTGCTGATCAGCTGACTATTACCATTTTGTTCCTGCTCAACGAGGATTGCCAGAGCATCAATATTTTGCTGAAGAACCTTTCTTACAAACTCCTTTGGATTTCTGACATTTTCATCCATAATAAGAGTATCCTCGGCAAATACAAAATCTGCCAGGAGATTCTTGACCTTCTTTTCCTCTTCGGTCCAGTCATTATCATTGGCCTTTACCTGAACCTCATACATCGAGACTCTGTTTTTGATCTCTGCTTCCCTTTGCTTATTGATTGCCATAATCTCAGTAAGCTCGACACCATTAATCATGGTCTCTACATCTTTGGACTCAGTGGTAATAGCATTTAATTTTTCCTTAACCTTTTCTTTGTCACTTTCTCCTGTTAAAAGAGAAGTTGCAAGTTCAACAAGATCGCTCCTTCGGATATTGTTAAAAGCATCCTTTTTAAGCTCGAGGTTCTTGGTCAAGTAGTCAATGAGACTTGTACGAATATCAAGGTACTGGCCAGCTGTGATATTCATACTGTTGTAGCTTGCCATAAGCTGAATCAAAGAATCTTTATCAAACAGCTCTGACCTGTTAAGCATTTCCTTTTCAATCTGATTATGCAAAAGATTTGCTGTGATATCCAGAGGATACATTCTGTGATCATCCACAACAAAAAGCGCATTATCAGCTTTTTGCAAAAGAGTGACCTTCTTGCCAAATACAGTTACGTCAATGCAGTCAGGAACACCCTTCTGGAACTGGGAAAGCGCATTTCTAAGTTCAATGAAAGCTTTTGATGCTTTAACCTTTTCCTTTTGGCTTTTGCCCTTAAAAAACTCCTCGAAGGAGAAACCGTTTTTAAAAAGGTCCCCTGTCATGGTAGTGCTTTCTTTATATACATCAGCCTTGGGATTTATTACTACCTTTTCTTTTCTCTTAACATCAGTGGCACTAGCATCTGACATGTGCAAAAGATTGCCCATTGTGCCTTTTATAAGCTCATTACTTCCGTTTCGAAGTCCCAAAAGAAGGGACTTTTCATAGGAAAGGCACTGCCATACAACTTCAACTGCCTTGTATCTCTTATTTTTCTTCTTTACGCTGGTGTAATCTTCGCAGCTCTTGATTGCCATATCATAGTAAAGAAGAATATTGTCAATTGCTTCCTTGGAAGCCGGAATATTCTTGATCTTCTCAAGCTCAACAGAAAGCTTTTGGACATCCTTTTTGGCAGCATCCATAAGGTCAGAATCCCACCATCTGGAGTTCTCGTTGACCAGCATCTGTGATACATCTCTGCCCTTTTTGAACTTAAGAGCAACAGTATCGATCATAGCTTCATAAAAATCTGTGCCCTGAAAGTTCTTTGTTTCATACATTTTAAGAACTTTGTCGATTTCTTCAATCTCTGCCTTAGTATCAGCAAGATTGCCCTGCTTAAGCATGGCTGCTTCAGCTTTATCATTTTTATTTAGCTTGGACAGATTAGAAACCATTCTGTCCTGCTTACGTAAAAGTTTTTCAAGGTCAGCATAAGAATAAGCTTTAGGCTTACTGTGGATTTTTTCATAAAGTCTTTGGCGAGCAGCTAAATTTCCCTCTAATTCAATTTGTTTTTGCTTTTGTTCTTTTCTTCTCTGCCTTCTTAGTATTTCATCATCTTTTTCCTGCTGTTTTCTTAGTTTGCTTTGTTCCTGGTATTTCTTTATTATTTCCTTCTCTTCTTCTTCGTTATCAGAATAATCCCCAAAAATATAGTTTTTTTCAACATGCTTTTGTTCTTCATAAATGAATGCATCATCCATATCTAAGGAGTTATCCATATAATACTGGAATATTTCCTGTTCTCTTTTCTGATTATCCAGCTCAGATGATTGTCCCTCATAAAGGGAGCCTTTTATAAAGCCACTCGCATTGTTGATTCCTTTGGTCTGGTTTATAGCAGTGCTTTTGAACTTGTCTAACTGTTTTTGATCTTCGTTTGTGAACATATCTGTTGCTCCTTTTTCCTGTCATGAAAACTATACATACCTTCAAATTTATACGAAGGTATGCTTGTTTGTGGCAATATGTTTAAAGCGCCGGGTCCTTACGAATAACCACTTTGTTTCCGGAACTGTATACTCAAGTTCCTTAAATCCGGTTTTGAAAAGCTTTATTCCATATGGATGCTCCAGTAGTAAATATTGCAATAGTCACCTCCTTGGCTGTAGCGAAGCGAATAAACTCACCTTTTCCATTATAAATACATTTCATACCGTCATAATAAAATAAGTTTAAAATTTGTTTAAGTTTTGATAAAGCGATATATAGATGGCATATCCGTTTTGCCTTCATCTAAGATATGGATCTTGATTGAAAACACTGCAAGGACATGATATACTAATTTGTAGCTACAGAAAGGTACTACGTAATGATATTTACATGGGATGAAAATAAGGATTTCAAAAACTTTGAAGATCATGGAATACATCTAGGAACGGCCACCTATATTTTTAACGATCCATGCAGAATTGAGCGTCCGGATATATCAGCAAATAATAACACGCTTGAAAACAGATGGCAGACTATTGGGAAAATAAATGATGTACTATTCGTTGCATATGAAGAGAGATTAAATGATGAAATCCATCTCATATCTGCCAGGATTGCTACCGCAAAGGAAAGGAGGATATATAATGGCTACAGTAACGATGAAATTGAACCCTGGGGACCAGCCAACTATTGAACAGATCAAAGAGATTGAAGTTGCGTCTAAGAAGCCAATTAAGTTCACAGAAGATGCTCCAGAGCTTTCCGACGAAGAACTCTCTCAGTTCAAACCTGCTGATCCAAAATATTATCGCCCGACCAAGGAACTCATTTCTCTACGATTGGATGCCGTATTAGTTGATGCATTCAAGTCTACTGGTAAGGGATATCAGACCAAGATCAATGAAGCCCTTTGGAAGGGCGCTCAGGAGATGGGTATAATCAAGCAACAATAATTTTCAAAGCTCCTAATGCTATAAGAGTGCATCAGGAGCTTTTTTGCAAATGCGGCTTTAGCTTAATCCTCTTCTCTTCGTTTTATCAGGGTTTCAGCAATCATCTCAAGTCCCAAAATACGGATATGAAATGCAAAATGCTCAAAAGGATCCAACATGAGCATAGCAGAAAAAACAATGGTCAGAACAATGCTAACGGCTCCGATTACCCTGAATTTTCTTGTTTTATAGTAGTCATTGATCTCTTTTGCCACATCATTTAAAGAAAATACAGCCCATACAATCCCAAGGATTGCTATTGCTTGGTCTGTTTCAAGCAACAGAATGATGCCAACAACTCCTCTGACTATTGCATCTCCAAGGCTTATGGATGATTCCGGATATTTAAGCTCCATAAATATGTTCACAACGGCATATATGATTAGCGCAGCGCCTACAATATAAGGTGCGTGGGTTGTTATCATGTCCGGAAAAAGAATGAACACGATGCCTAGGGCTAGAAACAGATATATTTGTTTGTCCTTTTTAAGATAAGAAAGCAATAATTTTGACATGTATTTTAGTTATATTAGTTTTTCTTTTCCCTGGGGCAATCTTCTATATTAGCCATATACTGTGATGGTTTCTCTCCGAAAATGTCACAGGAAATAGCCCCTTTATTGTGTGGGCAGCCAACACATTGCGGCACCAATAAGACTTCGATTGTATCGCATGTTGGAATTTCTCTTGAAGCTACTTTTTTTTCTTTATTTGTAGTATTTTTAGCCATCATTATTCCTCTCATTTTGATGAATAGTTCTTTTAACCTGCATTACTTCTTCTCTTCATTTATTACTTTGACGATGATCTCAATTCCACGGAACAAAGCACTTGGCTTACCTTCCAACTTCCCGTTATTGTACGCCTCTTTAAGCGCAGATACCGGCATGAGCTTACCATCATTACCATGAGCTTTGGCACCAATTATTGTATACTTTGTATTCCTTGGCAAAATAATCTCTGACTCATCTTCATGGGATGTCACGAAGCATTTAGTTCCCTTATCAGCAAGGATAGTAAGACAGATCGGATTCATCAAAAAACCTCTGTCTGCTTTATACCCTGTACTCATAAATCCGGCATCTCTGACCACAGTTCCGGATTTACTGTTGATCTCGTTTATCAGGTTATCAGCACTTCCAGGATCATTATATTTGCCGAATACCTCGAGAGTATCATCAATATCATCAAGACTAACCGAATCATCAAGTCCGACAGGATTATCAAGCTTTTCAGCCTTCAATGGATTCGTCTTCATTCCCAGTGCATATTCCAAAAACGATCCGTCTACAAATCTGAACAATCTGGTGTTCTCAGGAAGTTCATTTACCTTTGTAGCTTTGTCAAGTTCAGAGATGGTCTCATCTAAAGCACCGCGCCACTTATTTATATCTTCTTGAATATCCTGATGGACCAGCATTTTTCGATTTTCGTAAACAATCTGTACTTCTTCATCATTCTTTTCCTTGGCTCTTATGTACTGATTGATAGCCATAGCATTTGGAGAAAGAATATATGGAGCAACTGCGTCATCATAATTAGTTTGGTTTACTTCCTCATCAATTTTATTATATACAACATGACCAGCATAGATTGTTTTATATGCTTTTGAGCTGGTATCATTCGCAGGATTTTTGGCGCTGAGTTCCCTTGCCTTATCATTGCTCATCAGCTTGTAATCAGAGAATTCATCATTCATCTCTGTGACATCTTTATCAAAATACTCATTATCATCAAAGTCTCTAAGGCTGGTACCCTTTGCCTCTACAGGGAAGTATTCTTTTTTCTTAGCAGCATCGAGGCTTAGCTTTAATTCTTCCTTATTTACGTTTTCGTTCTTTTCCTCTTTTATCTCTTCTTTAATCTCTTCCTGCTTTATTTCCTCTTTCTTCTTACTCTTTCCATAGCTGTAATCCGTTGCCTTATCAAGAGCTTCTTTATCCTCCTGGTATGTCATTGAAAGCATCATAATGACACCTTCATAGGAAGGTGCTAATGCTTTTTTCTTAGACGGAAGTTTATCTTTTTCATATACGAAATCGATACCCTGCCTGGTCATATCCATGCCGTATGTGAAGTTGACATACATATTCAGAACGTTTCTTGCTTGCCCCACTAAGTCGTCGAGCTTATTAAACTTAGGATTGTTATCTATGAACTCCTTGACAGACGGAATCTTCCTCTTCAGGTTATCAATGCTAAGTCCAAACTGACTCATCTGGAAAAACGAAAGAAGGTCACGTTCGTTATTCATAACATTCTCAAAATATTTTTCCATTGCCGTCTGAAGTTTCTTTGGATTGTCAGCATTTTTCTTTACAACAGCAAGGAGCTTTTCGGCTTCGTCAAACACATGTGGCATATGCTCAGCAAGCATTTTTTCGGCTTTTGCCTTATCTACCTTTCCCTTCTGCCAGCAGTTAAGCCAGTCCGTATTCCACTGATGGTTCTTTTTATCCTCTTCAGATATAGGTTCGCCCTTTTCATCAAACAGTACAGGCTTCATCATTGCCTGTATATCCCTGTCAATCGTGGAGCCTGTCTTATCATCGGATAAAGACCTGATATCATCGCTGCAGTTATGGAAAAGCT
>DFGW01000261.1 GCA_002372465.1 Butyrivibrio sp. UBA3740 | reverse complement strand
ATAAGAGACATGATCTGCTCGTCAGTTGTGTTGGACTTTCTGACAAGAGCATGTTTATAACGATATGTGATATATTTCCTGGCAACCTCATACTTGCCGGATTTCATCAGGCCATCCTCTACCATATCCTGGATCTCTTCCACGCTGGCTGCGCGGGTAAGGGATGCGCACTGCTTCTCCACTGACCTCTCAATGTCGCTGATCTGGCCGTCTGTGAGTTTCTTCTCTTCTGTAACCTCATTGTTGGCCTTTTCAATAGCAGCAAAGATTTTGCTTCCGTCAAACGCAACTTCTTTTCCGCTTCTCTTAATAATTTTCATCAGATACCCCCCGTATATATTTATGTGATTACGGATTGCTGCACTTCGTTCTCGCAATCCTACATCCATTCGGAATTCGCACTAATGTGCTACTTCCTCATGTCTGTTTAGGTCATAAAGTCGATATGTTATCCATGCAAGCATGCAACATATCGACTTTATGACCTTTAATCACAATATCTTGTGGTCACAATAATATGATAATACATTATATTGATAATTTCAAGCCTAAATATTTCTTATTTCTTCAAGGCGAAAATGCAGTCGTTTCAAGTGTTCCAGGTCTTTTTCCTCCCGAACTTCCTTTCCGGAGAAAAAATATTCTGTATTTCGTAAACACAATATATTGTGTTCTTTTTCGAATTGTTTCTCATTATCTGGTGCAACATCCAGGTTAAGCACGTCCGCCAGGTGCCTTACAGTTCCCTTGTTTCCGTCCACTAGAAGAATATCCTCGCCGAAATATTTCCTGTAGGCGGGTTTAAAGTAATTGAAGTGGGTGCAGCCAAGAACCAGGGCACAATATCTGGACTTGTCAAACTGGGAGAACTGGCTTTGTATATACTCCTCTACAGCCTCTGACTCAAACTCTTCCCTCTCAGCAAACTCCACAAGCCTTGGCATAGCCAAAAGGTCTACCCTGTGATCTTCGTCCACCCTGTGGAGGAGGTCCTTTAGCTTGTCCTCCCTGATGGTAACGGGAGTTGCAATAACCATGATGCGCTTTTCTTCGGTGCCCTCTACAGCGGGCTTTACAGCAGGTTCCATACCAAGGATTGGGATGTCTACCTGCTTCCTTAGCTCTTTTACCGCAACGCTTGTCGCCGTATTACAGGCTATGACAATGGCCTGGGCACCTCTTTCTATAAGAAAATGCGTAATATCTGTGGCATAACCCAGTATCTGCTCCGGCGTCTTAAGTCCGTAGGGAACATGGTCTGTGTCTGCATAAAACATGAATTCCTGCCCGGGCAGTTGGTGAAAGGCCTCCTGTAAAACAGAAAGTCCCCCAATCCCGGAATCAAAAATTCCTATCTTCATATGTCTTTTCTCCCGGTTGTTTGTGCTAAAATATTATCATGAATGAAAAGATCTTTGACGAGCTTCAAAAGCTGTATGATAACAACAAAATAGGCGCGCTGGTCCAGGAAATCTGCGAGTACTATGCCACCAGGGACAGCTATGAGGACGGGTCCTATGAGGATGAGATCGAACCACCTGAAATAGTTGAGTCCGCATATATCCTCTTCTGCCTTCAGTCAAGGGAACGGATCCTGGACGAATTCGCCCTTGTGGGCAAGAAGTACCCTCAGCTCTACTCCTGTGTATCTGCCCTCCATTCCACACTTCTTGTGAATATGGACTACAGAGCCCTTGAGGAAAAGAGTGCGCTGGCCATCGCCGAGCATGCAGGTGGCATCGGAGCAGATGAGATCCTGTCACAGGTGGACACCTTCTCAAGGTCCAGTGAGAACCTTTCTGAAGCTCTTGATAAATTCTATAAATGGCTCCACACTAAGAGCTGATAAACCACCGCCGAAAGTGACGGTGGTTTTTATTTTTCTTTTAGATATTTAGTTGAGGCGTAGCACTGCTGCCCCTCAAATTCTACAAGAGCCCAGCTGCCATCGCTGCTTACGGCTATCTGACTAAGTTCATCTCCCTCCGGAACCATAGCGACTACGCTGTCACTACTTTCGGTGCTGGGAACGGACCGAAGATTTAAAAGAGATGCTCCCGAAACAACAACGGTGCATTTCTTTTCAGTGTAGCCTGCCGGAAGAGCAGCTACTGTCGTCTGAACCTCATCAGGGTCCGGCGCCAGGAATCTGTCAAAAACCTTAGCCTTAAGGAACATTCCCACAAAGAAAAGGATTACTACTCCGGTAATGATGGACGCTATGCGCACAACCAGTTCCATGTTGACGCCGCCTTCGGAATCCTCTTCCTCAGGATATTCCTCATCGTTGTATTCTTCCTCAAACTCCTCGTCAGGATAATCGTCCTCATCCCTCGGGTCAGGCTCTGGTCTGCGTTCTTCGCGCCTTGGGTCCGGTTCACGGCGTCTTTCTTCGCGTCTTGGCTCAGGCTTCCTTTCTTCATGCCTTGCCTCGGGCCTTTGGTCCTGCTCCACAGCCTCAGTCATCTGTCGCTGGCGGATATACTCCTCACGCTCCTCCTCATTGAGGAACTTGAAGGGATCCTCTATCTCGATCTCCATGGTCTCCTGGGAAACCGGCTTTTCTGCCGCCAGCTCTTTTGCCGGAGTCTGGTCCTCCATATTCTCTTGTTTGACATCTCTCTTACGATAATCTTCAAAATTAGCGATCTTGTCTGCCAAAACAATTCTCCTTAAAAAGTGCTGGCTATTAAGCCAGCACCTTATCAATTATTCCCTGTAATTTAGCCTTGTTCAGCGCTCCAACAGCAGTCTCAACAACCTCTCCGTTTTTGAAGAACGCAAACATCGGAATTGACATTACATTGTACTTCTGTGCAATATCAGGTGACTGATCCACGTTAATCTTTCCTACCTTGAGCTCGCCCTCGTACTCCTCCGCAAATTCATCGATCATTGGAGCCATCATCTTGCAGGGGCCGCACCAGTCTGCAGAAAAATCAACCAGAACCGGCAATTTGCTGTTAAGAACCTCTTCTTGGAAATTTTGACTGTTTAAACTGTAATCCATTAGTTACTCCCCTTTCTGCTTATAATGTACTTGTAAATTGGGTTGCCGACTTTTGAAAACTTCTCTTCATACTCCGTCATAACATTCCCCTGATTCATGGCTTCATCGTTATGAAGATCGTATGTGACTGCATCTAATGTCCATCCAGCCGGCTCCACCTCGTCTAACGCAAACTGGAAGAGATCCCTGTTGTCAGTCTTAAATTCCACATTGCCTTCCGGAACAAGAATCCTGTCATACCTTGAAAGAAACTCTCTTGAGGGAAGCCTTCTCTTGGCATGTCTGTCCTTTGGCCAGGGATCCGAGAAGTTCAGGTAGATCTTCTCTACTTCGGAGGGTGCAAATACTTCAGCAATCAGCTCTGCATCCATCCTGATAAAGATGACGTTCGGCAAAAGAAGCTGCTCCTGTTTCTGTATCGCTCGAAGAAGGACACTGGAGTACTTCTCAATTCCCACATAGTTGATATCCGGGTGTAAGGTGGCCATGTCCATAAGGAAGCGCCCCTTGCCCATTCCTATCTCAATGTGTATAGGATTGTTGTTCTGAAATACCTCTTTCTTCCAGAGGCCCTTTTTCTTCTCCGGGTCCTTTACGGTGAAATCGCTCTCTGCAATTACCTCTCTGGACCCTGCGATGTTACGTAAACGCATAATTCTCCTGCCTGATAAATCTATATGATAAATTATACAGTATTTGCCCCAAGTTTGGAAGTATTGTATTATAAGCATACCATGAAGATTTTTACTCAGAAAAAGAGATACAACTACATATACAGGCTTCTTTCCGGCCTTGTCCTTGCTACTTTGCTAAGTCTTCCCTTTGGAAGCTCCTCATTAGCTGCTGCGGACCTTCAGGAAGAGGCTTTACTTCGAAAAGAACTGCCTATCCAGTCCAATGATATTTCCGGCTGGCCCCACGGCCCCGAGATCACAGCACAGTCCGCCATTGTTATGGAGGCAAACACCGGGACCATCCTCTATGCCAAGAACATCCACGAGGAGCTTTACCCCGCCAGCACCACCAAGATAATGACCTGTCTTTTGGCTATGGAGAACTGCTCTCTTGCAGACGAAGTCACCTTCTCAAATGACGCTGTCTTCAGCGTTCCTGCAGGAGGTTCAAATATAGGAATGGATGTTGGCCAGTCCATCACCCTGGAGCAGGCTCTGTACGGCATCATGGTAGGCAGTGCCAACGAAGTTGCCAATGCTGTGGGTGAGCATGTAAGCGGGTCAATTCCTGAATTTATCAAGCTGATGAATGAGCGGGCAAAGGAGCTTGGCTGCACCAATACGCATTTTGCCAACACCAACGGCCTTCAGGCGGATGACCACTACACCAGCGCCTATGACCTGGCCCTTATTGCCAGAGCCTTCTTTTCAAATGAGCTGTTGTGTAAGATCGGTAACACTGCAAGATATCACTTTACTGCCACAGCCAATCAGCCGGATGACTTCTACCTTAACAACAAGCACAAGCTCATTAACGGCGAAGTCCCTTACGAAGGTATTCTTGGAGGCAAGACAGGATATACCGATCTTGCCAGAGAAACCCTGGTCACCTGTGCAGAAAAGGACGGCCTTAAGCTTATCTGCGTGGTGTTCAAGGAGGAATCTCCTGCCCAGTTCACAGATACAGTTACACTTTTTGATTATGGTTTCAACAATTTCCAGGCTGTGAACGTATCGGATAACGACTTCAGATACATGCCTGACGACTCCCTGTTCTTTGAATCAGACAATGACGTATTTGGAAAATCCGGAACAATCTTAAAGCTTGGGAAAGCAGATTCCATAATCCTTCCCAGAACTTCCTCGATAGAGGATACGGACTATGAGATCCTCTACGACCTTAGCGAAGAGGAGAAGCAAGAAACCCCCACTGCCATCGCAAGAGTTGCCTACAGCTTTAGTGGTACGCCTGTCGGAAATGCCTATGTATGCTACTCAAAGGCTTCCACAAGCCAGGGCGGGGAGGTTGTTCAGGGCAACAGGACCATATATATTAATGTCAAGATCCTGGTTTTGATCGCCGCCGCTTCAGTAGTGATCCTTTCCATTCTTGCCTCCGTCATAACGCGCATTGTTTCAGGAAGAAGTCACTCAAGCAGAAGCGACAGGCTTCGTTATAACAGAAGGAAAAAAGAGTTTAATCACGGGAAGTTTAAATCAGGTAAGTTCTGATAAGTTTTAAATATGAAAAAAAGGCAGAAACCCTTTTAATTGGGCTTCTGCCTTTTCTTTACCTTTCGCTGTTTCTTTTTCATATCCTCCACATCGTCGGGAGAAATGAATCTGCAGGTCTTTACCACGTACAAATTGCCATTCTCGGCTTTTTTAATACGGACCTTTGCCTTCATAAAGCCGTGTTTTTCACAATATGCCACGGCGTAATAGTGCTTGCCGTTTGGCGTAAACCACTTTACCTGCCGCTTGATGTTCTTGTGGCAGATGTAACATTTGGTGCTCATAACCTCCATGTTCTCCAGGACATCTTCCTTACTGTTAAACTCCCTGGAGATATATTTCTCGTAATTATCAAAGACTACGCGGATCTCCTGCTTCTTGGTCTTTGGTGTCACATAGGTGTCAAAAGAAATCTTGGCTAAAATCTTATCATTGAAGGTCTGAAAGATCTTGGCTGTATATTCTGCATCCGCCAGTGCTCTGTGGAAAGGAATATCCTTTTCAAGCGCAAGCTCATCAGTTGCCGCTTCCAGTGAGCGTCGTGATCTCCCATCATCATAGGCAAGACTGTAGAGTTTTTGAACATCATAAAAAGCCAGCGGTCTGTCGGATAAAAGAGGCAACCCAAAAAAGTCCAGATTTCTCTGAAACTCAGTAAGGTCCAAAGGTCCCCAGCTGCAGAATTTCGGCTCTTCTCCACACCATTCAAGGAAGTCCCCGGCAGCCTTTTCGAAGGTATCACCCTTTTCCAGATCCTCCATGGAAAGATGAATTATCTTACCTGTGATCCGGTGCATATGCCGATGGACCTGAGGTTTTATCAGACAAGAAAACTCTCCGATCTTTTCCCGATTCTCATTTAGTTTTACGGCGCCAATTTCCACGATCTCAAAGGTAAGAGTCTTACCGTTTCTGGTGACCGGCGCATCGCCCTGGTTCCATTCCAGGTCAAAGACAATGTAATTACTCATAGATTAATCATATAAGTAGAGAAAAAAAATCGCAACAGGGTATTGACAAATTAGATTGTATAAAATATAATTGCATCATAGCACAGCACTATAAACGAACTGAAAACCATATATATAACCATTACGGAGGTAATAAACATGGGCTTTTACGATTACAAAGTTACAGATGCACAGGGCAATGACTTTTCATTAGATAACTACAAGGGAAAGGTTGTTCTTGTAGTTAACACAGCAACAGGATGTGGTTTTACTCCACACTACAAGGATATTGAAGATATGTACGAAAGATTTCACGATCAGGGCTTCGAGGTTCTTGATATCCCTTGCAACCAGTTCGCAGGACAGACTCCCGGAACAGATGAAGAGATCCATGAGTTCTGCCAGCTCCATTACAACACAAAGTTCCCTCAGATGAAGAAGTCAGAGGTAAACGGTGAAGGCCAGCTTCCTCTCTACACATTCCTTAAGAGCCAGAAGGGCTTTGAAGGTTTCGGTAAAGGACCTAAGGCTCTTGCCATGAGCGTTATGCTCAAAAAGATTGACAAGGATTACAAGAACAATCCTGACATCAAGTGGAACTTCACAAAGTTCGTTATTGACAGGGACGGTAATGTAGTAGCACGCTTCGAGCCCACAGAGGATATGAAGAATGTTGCTGCCTGCGTAGAGAAACTTATCTAATAAGCCGATAATCTCCTTTCATAATACACCTTATAAAACTCCTGACCCGGATTGCCGTCCGGTATCAGGAGTTTTCTTTTTGTAAGTATTTATATGCTGACCTAAACGAATTTGGCTACGCTCACAAAGAGCCGCCCTTTTCTGCTGGTACCTGTCGGTCCCTTATAAATGAACTTTCCATGACCTCTTACGGAAACTCTTGCCCCCACCTTAAGGTCGTATCCTCCGCTAAAGGCTGTCCGTCCATCAATAAAAACGCTCTCATTTTCTATAAGTTTCTGGGCTTCGGAGCGGGATAAATGGTATACAAATGCGATAATCGCGTCTGTTCTTTCAGATGCCACGCTCCCGGAAATTTCCTCGAATTCAGGTCTTATATCACACTGGGATGGATTTACTATCAGGCATTTTACTGAAGTGTGCTTTATCCTTATGAGCTCCTTGCAGATCATCTCCGACATTTCTTTTGTAGCAAAGATATAAGCCTGCCCATCCCCTGCAAGGATATCTCCGATCTGGTCTCTCTCAATCCCAAGATTCATAAGTGAACCAAGATAATCCCTGTGACTTAATTCATCAGCGAATTTGTTGTTAACCGGCGTGACACTTATACATTCAAGCACTGAAGGAGCTTCTTTTTCTGCCAAAAGAAATCCTTCCTCATCAAGGTAATCCGGAAGAAAGACCACCATGGCTCTTTCCGCGTCTTCATAGCCACCATAGACGACATATCTTGCGCCGCGGTATTCATGCACGTTTGAAGATACACCTTCCGCAGCTAGTATCTGATAAAAGGTATTAAGTTCAGACACTGACAAAAAATCCGTGTGGGTCACAAAGCTGTTATTGTATGCTCTCGTTGCCAGGTCCCGGATCCTTCCTGCCAGAAAGTCTCTGCTTTTTTCTTCCAATAATGATTACCTCTCAGATCAATACTTAAGCGCTTCTGTCCAATAGTCCTGGCCGTAAATATCCGTAAATCTGTAGGTCATGAGCACAGTTCCGTCTCCCACAGGAAGATTCTCGATTACCATATCTGACATGTCTCCCTCAACTGTAAGTGTATCGCCAATATAGTATGTAGCCTGATACTGCTTGTCATAGGTGTAGCCATCACATAAGAAATCAATCTTATCTCCGGCCTTGATCTCTGTAAGGTTCTTGGCTATTGTCTCTGTCTCGCCCTCTACATAATCATAGGTGGCACCTGCCACATATCCGTTCTCATTCTCTGAATCGAATACCAGGATCAGATTGCATCTGTCGCCGTTGAGCTCACATGGAACTCTTGCGGTGATGCAGTAGTTATCCTCTGTTCCCTGTATATCCAGTGTGTAGAAAGAAACGATATGATCGTCAATGGCAGGCCAGGTCTTGTCGTTCTGAGCCACAAGGTTTCCGTCCTCATCAAACTCCATGATGTTATCAAGACCAAGGTTAAGATATCCCTCACCGTCATCATAGAACTCGTTGAGACGAAGGTCCTGAACCATATCCCACTGCTCAGGAGTAAGACTGATAACCTCATCTCCCTCTGCATTTGTGGTCCACTTAAGGGCAGCTGCATCAAAGCTGTGGGAAGCAATGTACTCAGAAGCCTTTTCTATATCAAGGCTCTTTCCAAGGAACGATGTATTTGATGAAGAAAGCCCCGAAACCGAGCTAAAATCACTGGACATAAAGCTTGTAAGAAGCTGCGCCACCAGTTCAGCTGATGATCCGCCTGCAGCTCCGGAAGAGCTTCCTGACATTCCTCCAAAGAGCGAAGGCATGGCACTTCCAGTTCCTCCTGCAGCAACCTGTCCTGCTACTCCCATGGATGCAAAGCTCTGGATGCACTTCGCATAGTCCTCATCCATTCCGATATCTTCATAGGTATCAACCATTGTGTCTACCTTGTTGATCCTTGAGTAAGGGAAGTAGATGGAAAGCCCATAGGCATTAGTCATGTTGGAGCTTGTTCTGTTATATTTGATGGCACCCTTTAAAACTTCCGCAAGCTCTTTTGCCTCGTCGGTGCCCATGCGTGTTGCAAAGTCTACAAGGTCTACCTGATCGATCCTTGAGGTTGTGGCAAACTCTCTGGTGCTGCTTCTGGCAGTAGATACTGTCTGGAAGTTGTTGGAGTTTATCATCTCTGAGGTATCCCTGGAGAAATCCGCAAGCTCTGCAGGAACTGTCTGGGAAAGCTCACAAAGATCCACCAGTGACAGAGTTGTCTTTTGGCCCTGGCACTGTCTCGCACAGGCTTCTGTAAAGTCATCAATGATGTTCTTACCAATCTGTACGGTCTCCATGGAAGTATTCTTTCCAAGGGCTGTAAGCCAGTTTGTGTAGTACCAGCCAATTCCGGGCTCTGTCTCCTCGGAGGAAACCAGATAGTCGGCATAGTTTGAAACTACAAGGGCGTTCTCTACCGTGGCCATAAGGCAGGTATCAAAGCCCACCATATCAAAGGTAACTCCGCCGTTTTTGAGAGCAGTATTTATGCCGGCCAGTGACATGGCGCCTGCTGTAGGGAATCTCTCATCATAGCCATAGCCCCCGGTTGATCCGCCGCCATGATTCCAGAAAATAAGGATATTTCTGTTGGCAGGGAAATTGGACGCTGTCCATCCGATAAAATCTGAAAGTGTATCAGGCTGTGTCATAACGGCGTTGCCCAGATTGTCCTTAAGGAGCTTAAGCTGCCCGTTCTGCACCTGATATATCTGATTGGTCCTGCTTGAAACCACATTGTTCTGCCACTTATTGGCGCCTCCGGTGTAGACGATCAGATTGATATTGCTGCCAAGGTCCGCTGCAAGCATCTCCTGAAGGTCCCTTGAAGCCATTCCGCTTCTTGATTCAAGGTCAGCTCCGCACATGTATACCATTATGGTAACGATGTCCTGTCCGTTACCCTTTATGACAGTTCTTTTTGCTCTTGCTGCAGGCGCTACACTTGTATCAAGCCTGCCTGTATTGGCAGTATCACTCCAGGCAGCATTGGCGCCGCTTGATGCTCCGGTATAGGAACCGTAACCGCCACCAAGAAGTGATCCAAGCATTGACATGCCTGATCCCATTGATGAGCCGGATGTGCCAAGCCCTGTTGAAGATGTGCCTGTTGATGTTGAAGTACCGGTCTGGGGCTGAGTCGTTGTTGAATAACCCTGCTGAGTGTCTGTATCTGTGACACCGGAAAGTCCGCCTCCAAGGAATGATGACAGTCCTCCGCCACCTCCAAGAAGAAGCACAAGTACTATTATGATCATGAAAAGAGGGCTTCGTCCTCCGCTCCTTACAGGACCTCCCGCAGAGCCCCCGCCACCGCCTATTGGTGATGAGCCGGATGCGTGATCGCCGCTGCTTCCGACAGGGCCTCCCTGAGCCTCTCCTCGTCTATGTACTCCGGAACCGCCGGTTCCCACATTCTTTTTTCTGCCAATTGGTCTGTCTTCCATAACGATCCTCCCAATCATAAAGAGATAATTTTACACTTAATATATTAACACACAAAAGGAGTCAGCGAGAACCGTCCCC
>DFGW01000031.1 GCA_002372465.1 Butyrivibrio sp. UBA3740 | reverse complement strand
CATGACCAGCAACAGAAGCTACAGAGGAGCCCTGCCACAGGAAAAGGTCAGAGAGCAGATAGAAAACGGAAAGGGAAGTCAATTCGATCCTGTCTTTGCGGACATAATGATCGCCATGATAGATGAGGATAAGGACTATAAAATGCATGATTCCAAGGTGCATGGAACGGAGAACTGACATATGACTCCTTAAGACAATGGACAGTGATAAGATAATCGAAGCAATAGATAAATTCTTTGAGACCTCAAAATGGCAGAATGCTGTAAATGCCTCAGAAATTCGAAGCTATGATGCCTGACGATATCCGGTAAGATTTAATCCGGACCATGAAGGAGAGATGGATGGGGAAAAACTTAAATAGACTGAGCGTTTGTCTTCTTATCATATGTCTTCTTATACCGGGACTTAATTACAAAGACAGAGTTTATGCCGCTTCAAGCAAGGAAACTGTTAAGGTAGGCTATTTTGAAAATGAGATCTTTCAGGAGGGAGCCAGTGAAGGCGCTGTCCGAAAGGGCTATGCCTATGAGTATTACCTTAAGCTTTCCGAGTATACCGGCTGGGATTATGAATATGTTTTCGGCAGCTTTTCCGATCTTTATCAGATGCTGCTAGATGGAGAGATAGATCTTTTGGCAGGTCTTGCCTATACTGACGAGAGGAAGGGTATTGTGGGTTATCCAAAACTCCCCATGGGGAGCGAGACCTACAATATGGTCAAACACGCCTCTGACGAAAGTATCACAACATTACCCTCAACACTTGAAAATAAGAAAATAGCAGTCCTTGACAGCGCCATTGTCGGGGTTCTTGAGGAGTTCCTAAAGGAGCATGAGATAAACGCTGAGGTGGTGAAATACCCTTCCTACCAGGAGATGCTGGATGAATTTGACAGGGGCAGCACTGACGCCTTTGTGGCAGAGAGCGACGGCTCAGCTGAAAGGAAAGATGCTGAGCTTTTGTACGCCGTTGGTTCCAACGACTATTATCTATGTGTAAGTGTAAAAAGGCCCGACCTTCTTGAAAAACTTGATAAGGCCCAGGAACAGCTCATGATCGAGGAGCCCAATTACATCAATACCCTTAAGATCAGGTACTATCCTTCAACTATCTCCAGCAGGTCTTTTTCTGCGGAGGAAAAGAACTGGATTGCCGAGCACAAGGTCTTAAACATCGGCTACCTGAAGGATTACCTTCCCTATAGTGATGTTGACAGCAATGGTCAGGTGGCAGGCCTTGTAATAGACCTTGTTCCCTTGATGCTGGAAAGGCTTGGCATACAGGAGCTGGAAGTCAACTACAAGGGGTACGATAACTACGATGACATGATAAACGATATAGATCATGAGATCATAGATGTGGCGTTTCCTGTAGGCGGCGGACTGTATTATTCCGAGGAAAATGACATCTATCAGTCGAGCCCTGTGGTGTCTTCAACAACCATGATCATCTATGAGGGCGAGTTGAGCGACGACAAGCTGAGCACCTTTGCCATCAACGAAAACAACAGGATGCAGTACTACTACGTAAGGACCAACTACCCGGATGCGAAGATAACCTACTACCAATCCATCCATGAGTGCCTTGAGGCAGTACTTGGTGGCAGGGAAGGTGCTACCACCTTAAACGGACTTAGAGCAAATGATATTTTAAAGAACCGCAGATACAGGAGCCTGAACAATCAGCAGGGCGTAATGGACGACAGATGCTTTGGTGTCCATATCGGAAATGCAGGACTGTTAAAGCTCTTAAACAGGGGCCTAAGTATTGTGGGAAGCGAGCAGACCCAGAACATGGCCTACAGGCATGTGGATGAGCTTTACAAGTACACCTTCCTTGATAACCTCCAGGACAACATGTGGTTTGTGGCTCTTATCGTATTTGTTTTATTGTCTATCGTAGTTCTTTTCCTGCTCAGGGAGAACGAAGTGTCCAGGAAAAGAGCTGTTGAGAGGGAAGAGGCAGGAAAAGTGCTCCAGGAGAAAAATGCCCAGCTGGCAGAGGCGGTGGAAAAGGCGCAGGAAGCCAGCAAGGCCAAGGACTACTTCCTGTCCACCATGTCCCATGACATCAGGACTCCCTTGAACTCTATCCTTAGCATGAACGAGATGGTCATGAGGGAGTGTGACAACGAAAAGGTGCTGGAGTATTCCGGACACATCAAGTCCTCCGGAAAGACTCTTCTTGGTCTTATGAACGATATCCTGAACTTTTCCAAGATCCAGGCCGGAAAGCTCGACATCATACCGGTGGAATACGAGATATCTTCGGTGATCAAAGACCTGGTAACCATGGCCCGGTCCATGGCGGAGGAAAAGGGTCTTTTGTTCGAACTGAACGTGGACAGTAATACGCCAAACTATCTTAAGGGCGATGAGATCCGCATCAAGCAGGCAGCGACCAATATCCTGACAAACGCGGTAAAGTACACAAAGGAAGGAACCATTAGTTTTACTCTGGGTTATGAGAAAATCCCTGATGAGCCTGACGCCGTCATGCTTAAGGTCAGTGTAAAAGATACGGGAGTTGGCATAAAGGAAGAGGAGATCGGCAAGCTCTTTGATGCCTTTGAGCGACTTGATAAAAAGAACAACAGAAACGTCGAAGGTACAGGCCTTGGAATAACAATTACCCAAAGACTCCTTAACCTTATGGGGAGCAGTCTCGAGGTGGAGAGTACCTACGGCCTTGGTTCCACCTTTAGCTTCAGCCTTAAGCAGGAGGTTGTTAAGTGGACAGGAGTAGGGGACTATGAGGCGAACTTTAAAAAGTCCATCACGGAAAGAAAGGTATATAAGGAGAGGTTTATTGCTCCCGACGCCAGGATACTGGTGGTGGATGATACACTGGTAAATCTCAAGGTGTTCTGCAATCTTCTTAAAAAGACTCAGATGCAGATTGATAGTGCTGAGAGTGCAGACGAGGGAATAAAGCTTACGAAGCTTCATAAGTACGACATCCTCGTCCTTGATCACATGATGCCCCAGAAGGATGGCATCGAGGCTCTCCATGAGATAAAGGCCATGGAGGATAACCGGAACCGGGAGACACCGGCCATATGCCTTACAGCCAATGCCATCGACGGCATGAGAGAGATGTACATAAATGCAGGGTTTGACGACTACGTTACAAAGCCCATCGATCCTGAAGTTCTGGAGGAAGCGATCATAAGATATCTCCCGAAGGAAAAGGTACTTTTGCCGGATAAGGAAAAGGATGAGTAACTTGTTTATTCCTATGTAAAATAAGTGTTAAATTTATATCTAACTTGTTGAAAAGTCAGTAAAATTATGCAAGAATAGGTAGTGGCACGGCGGCGAACGTGCCAAATATCCGTGAGTGAGTAATTTAATCAATTACTTTACAATACGAAAGGAGATTTTCACATGATTTACTCAACAGAGGTAA
>DFGW01000010.1 GCA_002372465.1 Butyrivibrio sp. UBA3740 | reverse complement strand
CGGACATATCAACCGTTTAATTGATGAACTGTCGGCTCTTCCGGGAATTGGAGGCAAGTCGGCACAGCGTCTGGCTTTTTATATCATCAACCTTCCCAAGGACAGGGTAAAGAAGCTGGCGGATTCCATAACCGATGCAAGAGAGAACGTTCATTATTGCCGTGTCTGCTGCACTCTCACTGACGATGATGTTTGCCCCATCTGCAGCAATGACAACAGGGATCATCACACAATCATGGTTGTGGAGAATGCAAGAGACCTGGCAGCATATGAGAAGACAGGCAAGTACGAAGGGGTGTATCATGTTTTGCATGGAGCCATTTCCCCCATGCTTGGCATCGGGCCTTCGGACATTCGTCTTACGGAGCTCATGCAAAGGCTTCAGAGCGAGGAGGTCAATGAGGTCATCATTGCAACCAACTCAAGTCTGGAAGGCGAAACAACCGCCATGTACATCAGTAAGCTGGTCAAACCCACAGGTATCAAGGTCACCAGAATAGCAAGTGGCGTTCCTGTAGGAGGCGACCTGGAATACATTGATGAAGTCACACTTCTCAGAGCCTTGGAAGGAAGAACCGAGCTCTGAGTTAAATCGTTCATAAGACTAAGGAGGTATAAACCGGTATGGCAGTAAAGAGAGAATTTTGTGGAGAAGCTACAAACGGAGCACCTATCTATGCGTATCATCTGACCAACAATTCGGGCGTTGAGGTGGTTGTTCTCAACTTCGGATGCACCATCAGAAACATTTTTGTTCCTGACAAGGATGGAAACAAGGTAGATGTGGTCCTTGGCTACGATGACTACAAGCAGTACTTTGACAACAACTGCTTCTTCGGTTCTACAGTTGGGCCAACAGCTAACAGAATTGCAAATGCCAAGTACTCTATTGACGGAAAAGAGTTTATCCTTCCGATAAACGATGGACCTAACAATCTTCACACCGACATGAATAACGGCTTCCACAAGCGCGTTTGGGATGCGGAGGAAGGCGAGAACTTCGTAAAATTCACTTTGAAGGCAGAAGACGGAGATCTGGGCTTTTCCGGAAACAGAGTGTTTGAGCTGACATATACACTCACTGATGACAATGCTCTTTCACTTCATTATCATGCAACCAGTGATGCGAAGACTCTTATCAATATGACCAACCATGCATACTTCAACTTGGGCGGTCACAATTCAGGCAGCTGCCTTGATCACCTTATGAAGATGAATGCATCTCACTATACTCCTGTAATTGATTCAGCTGCTATTCCTACCGGTGAGATTGCAGATGTAGCTGGAACACCATTTGACTTTAGCAAGGAGAAGACTCTCAGACAGGATATCGAAGCAGACAATCAGCAGCTTAAGTTTGTGGGCGGCTACGATCATAACTATGTTATTGACGGCGCTGACGGCACAAGAAGAACCTTCTGCACAGTTTCTTCACCCAAAACAGGCATCACAATGCAGTGTTCAACCACACTTCCTGGCTTCCAGCTCTACACAGGAAACTTCGTTGACAACGTACCCGGCAAGGAAGGTTATTCATATCAGAAGCGCGATGGCTTCTGCCTTGAGACTCAGTTCTATCCAAACTCCATCAATCAGGAAGGCTTCCCTGACTGCGTATTTGGACCTGACAGAGAGTACGATACTGTTACAGTTTATCAGTTCATTTAAAAGAAATTTACCCGGAGGAACAGCTTTTGGCTGAAGTACGTGATTTCACCTCGTATGCAGGTAAACTTAATAGAGGAGATTCCAGCCAAAGGCAATCTGACGGAGAACCTTCTTATAAAGAAAAGATAAGGAACCACAAATTAGCTGTTGTCTTCAGGACATCAGCTATTGTGCTGGGGTCAATCCTTCTTATCGCCATAATTTACATAGGCTGGAGAGATAAGGAATATTCAGAGGCTGTCATAACGGATGTGACAACAATCTCCAATGGACTGGATTCGTCGGTGCTGGGACTTAACGGACACGTGATCCAGTACAGTAAAGATGGTGTCAGTTGCATCAGTTCAAACGGACAGGTTCTCTGGAACCAGACCTATGAGATGCAGAACCCGATTGCCCACACCTGCGGTGATGTGGTGGCAGTAGGCGACTACAACGGACACAATATTTATGTGAGCAATACCGGTGGAATACTGGGAGAAGTGGATACCAACCTTCCTATAAGAGAGTTTTGTGTATCCTCTCAGGGAGTGGTTGCAGCGGTCCTTGACGGAATCGATGTAACCTGGATATTCCTATATGATGCCCAGGGTAACACCCTGGCCAATTTCAAGACCACCATGAAGGACAGTGGATATCCTGTATCTATCAGCATTTCTCCCAATGGTGAACTTGTATGCGTCTCATATCTCTATCCTGAGGATGGAAGCCTCAAGACCAGCGTGGCGTTCTTTAACTTCGGATCCGTTGGACAGAACTCTATCGACAACTACGTAAGTGGCTACGATTACCCGTCCATAGTAGTTCCCTACGTTCAGTTCATGAACAACAGCTCGGCATTTGCTGTATCTGATGAGAGAATAATGTTCTATACCGGAGCAGAAAAGCCTGTTAGCCAGGCGGAGATATTCACCGGAGAGGAAGAGATAAAGGGTATATACTTTAATGATTCCTACATGGGAGTTGTATTCCCCAACAGTACAACCGATGGAAAGTACAGGCTTCAGGTGTACAGCGACAAGGGAGAGAATGTCCTGAATACGTATTTCGATATGGACTACACTGAGATTGTTTTTAATAACAATCAGATCATCATTTATAATGAGGACGACTGCCTTATCAGAGACATGAGTGGTCATGTGAAATACGAAGGAAGCTTTGAGACCCCGGTGAGGACTCTGATTCCCGGAAGCATCAGAAGCAGATTCACACTGGTTACTACAAACAATGTCCAAACCATGAACCTTAAATAGGAGATAATAAATGAGTCTCGAGATATCACAGGTGGTTATCACCATTGTGGTGGTGTGCCTGTTCTTATGTAGAATCTCATACGGAACCAACAATGGCCTGTTTGCGGAAGCAGCAGGCCTTATTGCTGTCATTGCCTCCTTTGCGGCGGTCTATTATCTGACCCTTCTGGCGGGAGCAATGCTCACCAGGAACTTCGGAGGAATAATAACCAGGATTGGTTATCTCTTTGTGGCCTTTGTGGTCTACAGGATAATGACAGCCCTTGGAGATGCGCTTCGCAAGGTAAAAGATATACCGATACTTGGGGGACTGGACAGAGTTCTGGGAGGAATTTTAGGAGCAATTGAAGCAGCACTAATAATCTATATTGTTGAATTCGTTACGGATTTTAAGCTTTTACAACCGGCATATGCCACATGTTTACTGGTTTTTGAGCACATAAAGAAAAGTTTTATAAACATTTGAAAAAAGTAGTTGACATGACAAAACTACTATGATATTCTAAGTAAGCTGTCGCTGAGGACAGCGGCAACAAAGCACCTTGACAAATAAACAGT
>DFGW01000108.1 GCA_002372465.1 Butyrivibrio sp. UBA3740 | reverse complement strand
TAACTGTGAGTTTGATGACAGAGGAAACATTGGAAAGAGATATCGCAGACAGGATGAGATCGGAACTCCATTCTGCGTAACCTATGACTTTGACTCTGAGACAGACGGAAAGGTAACCGTAAGATTCAGAGACAGCATGGAGCAGGAGAGAATTGCCATCGACGAGCTGGATGCTTTCTTTGCAGATAAGTTTGATTTCTAATGATTGCGAAAAGGAAGTGTAGCAATCCGTATATCATATTTTATATGGAGGATAAATAATGAAACAATTTACAGCTGATGAGCTGCGCAAGGCATGGAAGCAGTTCTATATAGACCGCGGACACGTTGATTGTGGCGCTGTTTCCCTGGTTTCTGACGGATCAACAGGCGTTATGTTTAACGTAGCAGGTATGCAGCCTCTTATGCCTTACCTTCTTGGCAAGAAGCACCCTATGGGAACAAGACTTTGCAATGTTCAGGGATGTGTACGTACCAACGATATTGATTCAGTTGGCGACAAGAGTCATGGTACTTTCTTTGAGATGATGGGAAGCTGGTCATTGGGTGACTATTTCAAGAAAGAGCGTTGCCAGTGGAGCTTTGAGCTTCTGACACAGCTTTTCGGATTTGATGCCGATCACCTGGCAGCTACTGTATTTGCCGGTGACGAGAACGCACCAAGAGATGAGGAAGGTGCAAAATATCGTATCGAGTCAGGATTTAAGCCTGAGAATATCTATTATCTTCCTGCCGAGGACAACTGGTGGGGACTTGAATATGGTCCCTGTGGCCCTGACAGTGAGATGTTCTATGTAAAAGATGTACCACCCTGCGGACCTGACTGTAAGCCCGGCTGCCACTGTGGTAAGTACACAGAGATCGGTAATGACGTTTTCATGCAGTATGAAAAGCACCATGACGGTCATCTTACACCTCTTGCTCAGAAGAACGTTGATACCGGATGGGGACTTGAGCGTATTCTTGCCTTCCTTAACGGTGTAGACGACGTATACAAGATCGATCTTCATGCTCCTGTTATCGCATATATCGCCAAAGAGAGCGGAATTGCCTACGAGGCGGATGAGAAGTCCACAAGATCCATGAGAATCCTGGCTGATCATACAAGAACAGCAGTAATGCTGATCGGAGATGAGGCTAAGCTTCTTCCTTCCAATACTGGAGCCGGCTATATTCTCAGAAGACTTATCCGCCGCGCTGTAAGACATGCAAGAGCCCTTTCTCTTAACAAGGCTCAGATCCTTGGCGTAGCAACAATATACCTTGATGAGTACTCAGAGAGCTACGCAAACCTTGTAAAGAATCGTGAGTTTGTCCTTACAGAGCTTGGAAGAGAGATTGACCGCTTTGAGTCAACCCTCGAGAACGGCATGAAGGAGTTCAAGAAGATCCTTGACAAGACCTCATCAGAGGGCAAAAAAGAGATCGCAGGAAGTGATGCTTTCTTCCTTTATGATACTTTCGGATTCCCTGTAGAGCTTACACTTGAGCTGGCAGAGGAAGAGGGATATACAGTAGATGAGAAGGGCTTTGCAGCTTGTATGGAAGAGCAGAAGCAGAAGGCAAGGGATAACCAGAACTTCTCAGCTAATCTTTCGACAGGTGCCGGCGTATTTGACGGCCTTGACGAGTCAGTAACAACTGAGTTTGTTGGTTACACAGATATTAAGTGCGATGGCGAGGTTGTTGCCATTGCTGATGAGAACGCTCTTGTTCAGGAGCTTCCAAAGGGAAGCAAGGGAACCATTATTACAGATAAGACTCCTTTCTACGGAACAATGGGTGGACAGGTAGGTGATATCGGTGTCATCGAGTGCCAGTGCGGTGCTAAGTTTGAGGTTCTTGAGGCTATCCATGTGGCAGGAGGAAGAACTGCTCATGTAGGACAGGTTATAGAGGGAACCTTTAAGGTTGGCAGTAAGGTAACTCTTTGTGTTGATGCCGAGAACCGCGCAAAGACCTGTCGCAATCACTCAGCTACACACCTTCTTCAGAAGGCGTTAAGAGAGGTTCTTGGTGACCATGTTGAGCAGGCCGGCTCCTATCAGGATCCTGACAAGACAAGATTTGACTTCAGCCATCATCAGGCTATGACCAAAGAGGAGCTTCAAAAGGTTGAGGATCTTGTTAACGTTAAGATCGCAGAGGCTCTGCCTGTTGTAACTGAAGAGATGTCCATGGAAGAGGCTAAGAAGACCGGTGCTATGGCTCTGTTTGGTGAGAAGTATGGAGACAGAGTCCGCGTGGTTAAGATGGGAGACTTCTCCATCGAGCTTTGCGGTGGTACACATGTTTCCAACACAAGTCATGTTGGAATCTTCAAGATTGTATCAGAAAGCGGTGTTGCAGCCGGTATTCGTCGTATTGAGGCACTTACCGGATCCAACGCAAGAAATTATTACAAGGACGTTGAAAGTAAGCTTGATGAGGCTGCAAAGGCTCTTAAGACAAACCCTTCTGACGTTACCGAGCACATCAAAAAGCTCCAGGAAGAGCTTAAGGCCCTTCGAAGTGAGAACGAGTCACTAAAGAGCAAGGAAGCCAAGGCAGCTCTTGGCGATGTAATGGATCAGGTAAAAGAGGTTAACGGCGTTAAGCTTTTAGCTACAGCTGTTAAGGGCGTTGATATGAACGGACTTCGAGACCTTGGCGACCAGCTCAAGGCTAAGCTTGGCGAGGGTGTAGTTGTTCTTATCTCCGAGGCTGATGGTAAGGTTAACCTGGTAACCATGGCTACTGACGGTGCTATGGCCAAGGGTGCTCATGCCGGAAACCTTGTTAAGGCAATCGCTCCTAAGGTTGGCGGAGGCGGCGGTGGTCGACCTAATATGGCTCAGGCCGGCGGAAAGAATCCTGCAGGTATACCTGACGCTATCAGCGAGGCGGAGAAAGTCCTTGGGGAGCAGATTGGCTGAGGTTTATAGTTTTTTTAGCTGATTTAATAGTTTTATTAGTACTTCTTATCAGTTTTTCGCATATAATAATCCTACCGATGCGAAAACGCATATAAAAGGAGGGTACTAATGAAGAAATTCAGATTAGCTGTAGTTATGATCCTTACACTTTCCATGCTTATGGGAATGAGCATTACTTCTTTTGCCCAAACGCCATTTACAACTTCTGATGGCATAACGGTTCTGGAAGAGTGGTCATCCAATGATGATACAGGCCATATGTTTGTATTTACAGTGGTAAGAAATGATAATGCAGCAGATGTGCTGGTTTCTATGAATGCAATATCACTGGATGCTTCAGGAAGGAAGATGGAAACCTCCAGTTCAGATGCATATTGTATGAATGCAGGAGAAACCTATGCACTTATCGCTTCATTCCCTAATTCCGGAAACGCCACAAATTATGATTATGATATTGTGGTAAACAAAAGGATCAATACCTATGATGTGCATTCCGCAAGCGAGTGCATTGATGCCAAGTTCTCTGATGACGGTGTTGGCAATGTAAAAGTTTATGCCACCAACACTTCACCTTACAATTTAGAAGCACAGGCTGTGGTAGTTTTTTACAATAACGATCAGATTGTGGATTTTGGAGAGGTGTACCTTTCCAATGATGCAGATTTTCTCCTTAAACCCGGAGAGATAACAACGGAAATTGTTTCAACCAATGTTGATTACAACGCATCCACAATTTATGTTACCGGAGCAAGATAAAAAATATTCAAAAAAGTGCTTGACGCATGCCAAAGGATATGCAATAATATTTGATGTTATGTGAGCCTAAAGGCTCGAAACATAATAAATAACCCAATCAGTCATGTACTTGAAGGGACTGAAGGGAGGGTAAGAGTAGAGATGTCAAC
>DFGW01000159.1 GCA_002372465.1 Butyrivibrio sp. UBA3740 | reverse complement strand
CCAAGAAAACTGAAAAAGTATTCAGAACTAGTCAGCGTAAGATTGATGAAGAAGAGAATAAGCTGGGTGAAAAGAACTATAACAAGGAGATGAAACGTCTTCAGGATGCGGCAAAAGTTCTTTTGGCCAAGAAGTCCCTTGGTAAGTCTGACAGGCTTGCTCTTAACAAGATACAGAATCAGATTGCCCTTCAGGTGCACAATCGCCAGGCAAATCAGAAGGTATATGCAAGAAATTACGTGGATATGGACATCAAGAAGAAGGTTTCATTCCCTGTAATGCAGCAGCTTTCCGCATTCTATCCACTCATGGAGGATATGTATAAGGGTGATGCCAAGAAGATGTTTGCGGAACTGGTTCTTAGGTATTCAGAGACAAGTACCAGAAACGTTATTATGGAGCAGCTCCAGAACCATATCATGAATTTCCAGCTCGTCCCTGCGGAGATCCTCACGGATAAGCTGGCTCTTGAGATGCCCAAATATGAGCAGATGGCAGCTATGGTGGAAGCCATGAAGCGCATTCTTAAAGCTAACCCTGATGCTCCGCAGAGTCCTGATTTTAAGAAGCAGTTTGAAAAACTCTCCGTAGCCACAGATCTTTTCAGGGTGAGAAAGCAGATTATGCTGGATCCTTCTTACTCTGCAGATAAGCCGGTTGACCTGAACAACTATCCTTCAACAAAAGATGGTTTCGCTAAGAGTCATTTCCGTCGCATGCTGATGGTTCAGAAGGTTCTGGAGTACAATCTGAATGCAAAGCTTGGTATATTGGTCAACCCTGCAGAACTGCTTAAAAAGCAAAAGAATCCTTTCGCAGAGGCGGACCGTCTCTATGCCCTTAGGCTGTCTAATGAGCCGGCACACCAGAAGTCACTCAAGGAGCAGAAAGAAGCGCAGATCAAGAAATACAAAGAGCGTATGGACTTGCTCATATCTGAACATGATGCAATCCAGGAAAAACTTGATAAAAATAAGGATGATAAGGAGCTTATTAACGCATTAAAGAAGAATAAGGTCTATATCGATGAACTGACCAAGAAGATAAATAACGAGGCCGAGAATGATCCGGAGAACAGAATCGCTGAGGCTCTGCGCCTTATCGAGGAGGAACGTTTCAGAGTTCCGTTTGATTTTGATATTGTAGATTTTGACCATATACCTGAGAAGAGGCTGGATACGCCTGAGGAAGGAATAGCTGCTCTAACCCAGGATTCTACTATTTATGACCTTAAGGCTGATCCCATTATGAGAAAGAAAATGGGATATGACGGCTTATACAAATGGCTCAGTAAGTATAAAGAGGACTGTGGTGTCGAGTTAGAAAAACAAATAGATATCAAGGGACATGCGCAGGGGAATATTCCTAAGATAAAATATAATGATACCTTTGAAAGAATTACCCCTCATATGACCGGAAGCTATCATTTCCTTTATACTGACGCGGAAATGAGAGAAGAGATAGAGGCATTGACTCTTGCTGATACTCCTGTGGAGACAGCCTACAATGATGATCCCGAGGCAGTTGCCTATATGGACAGTATGTTCAGGGAGATGGTGATGCGTATGCACAACCAACAGGCAAATGCTGTCTGGAGATGTATCTATGGTGGTGCAAATAAGCTTGCACTGATGACCCCTGCCGATAGATACATGACAATTAATGTATATATGAAAGAAGAAATGATGGCAGCTGGCGTAATAACTAATGTAAATATGCGAGATAATCATGGCAGCTATCTGGAATTCCTTGCCCAAAGTGATACTCAGGGGACAGGGCTTATTGACCTGGATGCACATGAAATAGCCGAAGGTTTTTCGTTTATGCCATATGGTTTCCACGGAGTATTAAACGCCCGCGGAGGAGAAATAGATCATTTGCTTAGTCCGGCTATGAAGGAAAAGTTTAGAGCATTTTCAAAGGAATATAAGAAGAAAAATAAAAATGC
Source organism: Butyrivibrio sp. UBA3740 (assembly GCA_002372465.1). Lineage (GTDB taxonomy): Bacteria > Bacillota > Clostridia > Lachnospirales > Lachnospiraceae > Butyrivibrio. Next base: position 5,940 of record DFGW01000159.1, on the reverse strand, counting down.
AGGTAAATCGGAAATAGGACATTCTTTCCTGAGAAAATATCCTGAAGCATGGAATAACAAAGCTGCCTATACCAAAGCATTAAAGGATGAAGATGAAGAAGCAGAAAGAATGCTAGAAATGAAGCAGATTATCAGCTTCTTGTGGATGGATCCCGCAATGATGAAAGTCGTTAACAATGAATATGTGGAAAAGCTGACTCCAAAGCAAATAGATAAGTACGCAAAGGTTTGTAAGGCTCAGGGACTTAAGGGCTATGAAAAGTTCGTAAAAGCAGCAAACGATGGTACCATTACCAATCCATACGAAAAACTGAATGAATTAAATATGGTGCCTAAATTTGGGGAGGAATAACAGACTGTGAAAACTATTCAGGTAGCTTCCAAATTAAAAGATCAGTTCATGTATCTGGATCCCTTTGAGGCGCTGGATCTTTTAGGGCTTCCGGGCTCATTTGCCCTGGGGGTGACCCAGGAAGAGGAGGGCTTTGACATTCCATCTGCTCTAATGGTAGTCAGCGCCCAGGAAGACCAGCTCACCATAGAATGGCTCTATGTGGCCCCGGAGTACCGGGGAAATGGTATCGGGAGCCACCTTATGGAGCTTGCCTTTGAGGAGGCCAAGGGGAGAGGCTTTGGATATGTATCGGTACGCATTACAGAGGAATACGTGGACTGCGGCCTTTTGTGGGATCCGGAAAGGTTTTTCCGCAACGACGTATTTAAGGCAGAGGATGAGGCCTTTTCTGAATGGCAGACCTCTATGCGGAGCATGTCGGGTCTTCTTATGAAGGATGAAAAAGAAAATGAGGCTGCGGCAAATGATCCTGAGGTGGTGGCCTTAAAGGATCTGTCAGCCTATGACAGGGCCGAGAGCGGGGATATGCTAAGAAAGCTCTTTTCTGCAAAAGTTCCTGAGAACTTCGGACAATATCTAAGGGCTGCAGATGACAAGCTGAGCTTCTTTATCATGAAGGGAAGTGAAGTGCGAGGAGTCCTGCTTACCGGTGGAAGTGGCAATACACGTTACCCATTCCTTTTTCTTGCAAAAGACGATAATGACGCAGAAAAGCTTATCCGTGCAGCTCTGTACCATGCCGAGGACTTTATACGGGGCACTGAGCATATACTTATCAGATGTGAGACACGGTTTTCTGAAAAACTGCTGGAAAAATTACAGATTCCTGCTACAATCTTTCAGGTGGCTACATTTACAGCCGCCACCTCAGACTATGACAAGCAAAGAGAAAAAGCTTTCAGGGAGATGAAATAAAGTATTTGGGAGACTGTCATGAGCACTGTAGCAGACGATAAAAAAGACATAAAATCCTTGACCCTTCAGGAACTGACGGAGGCAATAAAGGCCCTGGGTCAGCCGGCATTTCGGGCAAAACAGCTCTATGAATGGATGCATGTTAAGCAGGCAAGAAGCTATGACGAGATGACCAACATCCCCAAGTCCCTGAAGGAGAAGCTTTGCGAGAGTTTTGAATACACCAGCCTTAAGGCAGTACAGGTGCAGGAGTCAAAGCTTGACGACACTAAGAAATTTCTTTTCGCTCTTGCCGATGGCAATGTCATCGAGAGCGTCTTTATGAAGTATAAGTTCGGAGTGAGCGTGTGCATCTCATCCCAGGTGGGGTGCCGAATGGGGTGTAAGTTCTGCGCCTCTACCCTGGACGGTGTTGAGAGGAACCTTAAGCCCTCCGAGATGCTTGACCAGATCTATGCTATTTCAAATATTACCGGAGAGAAGGTCCACAGGGTCGTTGTCATGGGAAGCGGAGAGCCCCTGGACAACTACGACAATCTCCTTAGGTTCATCACGCTCCTTACCGACGAGAACGGCATGAACTTAAGCCAGAGGAACCTGACCGTGTCCACCTGCGGAATCGTGCCAAAGATCTATGAGCTGGCAGAGGAGGACCTTTCCATCAACCTGGCGCTTTCCCTTCATGCATCTAATGATGCTAAGAGAAAAGAGCTTATGCCTATAGCCAACACCTACTCCATAAGCGAGGTTATCGGTGCCTGCAGGGATTATTTTGATAAGACTGGTCGTCAGCTGACCTTTGAGTATGCCCTTGTGGCCGGAGTCAACGATACCGATGAGGATGCAAAAGAGCTAAGTCAGCTCCTTAAGGGACTCAATGCGGTGGTGAACCTTATCCCGGTAAATCCTATCAAGGAGAGGTCATTTAAGCCTACAGACAGGACCGGGGCTGTGGCCTTCAAAAATAAACTTGAAAAAAGCCATATAAATGTTACTATTAGAAGAGAAATGGGCAGGGATATAGATGGCGCCTGCGGACAGCTAAGAAGGCGTCATTTGGAAGAGAATTAGTACCACCTGCTTTTTTTCCGTGAGTAAAACAATCTTACTGACAGGGAAAGGAACGGAGACCCACTTGCTTAAGACTTTTTCCGTAACGGATATAGGAAAAAAGAGAAAACTGAATCAGGATTATGTCTTTTCCTCAGACACCAGGATTGGAAATCTTTCCAACGTGTTTATCGTTGCTGACGGTATGGGAGGCCATAATGCAGGAGATTATGCTTCAAGATTTACCGTTGATACCATGGTGGAGGAGATCGAAAAGTCTTTTGAGCAGAGCCCTGTAAAGATTTTGGAGAATGCTATTAAGATCGCCAACAAGAAGCTCAGGGAGAAGGCCTCTGAGAACCCAAACCTCTTTGGAATGGGAACCACAGTTGTGGCTGCAACTCTGCTTGGAAGATATCTCCAGGTTGCCAATGTGGGCGATTCAAGATTATATGTGATCAATGATAAGATCACACAGATAACAAGGGATCATTCTCTTGTTGAAGAGATGGTCCGCATGGGTGGTATAGACAGAGAGACAGCAAGAACTCATCTGGACAAGAATATTATCACCAGGGCTATCGGTGCCACTGAAACAGTAGACATCGACTTTTTTAATGTGGAATTAAATCGTGGGGACATTGTTCTCATGTGCTCCGACGGACTTACAAACATGATAGAGGATGAGGACATCCGCATGATCGTAAGCGGTCAGAGAGATATTATCGAGAAGGCGCAGAAGCTTGTTGAAAAGGCCAACAACAACGGAGGCAAAGACAACATAGCTGTTATTCTTATTGAGCCTTTTGCGGACGATAATTCCCGCGATGGAGGAATAGATGGTTAAGATTGGTATGGTGATCGGGGATCGCTATGAGGTACTGGAGAAGATCGGTACCGGCGGAATGTCCGATGTATATAAGGCAAAAGATCATAAGCTGAACAGGCTTGTTGCGGTAAAGGTGCTCAAGCAGGAGTTTTCCGAGAACGAGAACTTTGTGTCAAAGTTCAGGGTAGAGGCTCAGTCTACCGCAGGACTCCTTCATCCAAACACCGTTAATGTGTATGACGTTGGGGATGAGGATGGCATCAACTACATTGTAATGGAGCTGGTTGATGGTATCACTCTCAAGAAATACATTGAGAAGAAGTCAAGGCTTTCAGTAAAAGAGGCTGTCAGCATTGCCATACAGGTGGCAATGGGACTGGAGGCTGCCCATAACAACGGCATCATCCACAGGGACATTAAACCTCAGAACATCATGATCTCCAAGGAAGGTAAGGTTAAGGTTACAGACTTTGGTATCGCCAAGGCTGCCACCAGTAACACCATTACTTCCAATGTCATGGGATCTGTTCATTACACATCCCCTGAGCAGGCAAGGGGCGGCTACAGCGATGCCAAGAGCGATATTTATTCCCTGGGTATCACACTCTTTGAGATGCTTACAGGACGTGTTCCTTTTAACGGCGACACAACAGTTGCCATAGCAATAAAGCATATTCAGGAGGAGCTTCCAAGCCCTGCTGAGTTCAACGAAGAGATACCGGTAAGCGTTGAGAAGATCGTGCTCAAGTGCTGCCAGAAGAGCCCCGACAGACGTTATCAGAGTGCTGCAGAGCTCATTGCAGACCTTAAGAGATCGCTGATAACTCCTGATAAGGACTTTGTTTCACTGGTCAATCCCGATGAGGAAAATGCCACGAGAGTAGCCTCTGAAGAAGAGATGGATGAGCTTCACGGCGGTTCTACGGGAAGGCTTTCCGATACCGAGCAGATGAGGCTTAAGTCTGATGTCATAAAGGACTACGACAGGGACGACCACTACGACGATTACGACAGAGACAGAAATCGTAAGAGAAGAGACTACGACGATGACCTGTACGATTACGACCAGAGCAGAGACAGGCGCAGATCAAGCTCTTCCTCTAACAATAATAACAATACCTCCAAGATTGAGAAGATGACCATCATCATGGCCATTATCTCAGCAGTCCTGGTTGGTTTTATAGTGATAATTCTTCTTGGAAGAAGCCTTGGAATATTCGGATCCTCTGAGGATACAACAGGGGATTCGGGAGCAGAGACCTCAAGCGTTGCTCAGGCCATAGAGACAACAGAAGGGATCCAGGTTCCGGATGTAACCGGCAAGACCTACGCCGAAGCAGTTTCAATCCTCCACGATGACAAGGGCTTTGAAGTCAAGAAACAGGCGGACTCTGCCAATACAGCTGCCAAGGACACAGTTGTTTCAACTTCTCCTGCAGCAGGCGAAAGAGCTAAGAGCGGAGCAACCGTTACAGTTGTTGTAAGTGACGGATCAAGCTATAACGTGGCATCAGCTGCTACCACAGAAGTTTCCACAGCTAAGTCTGACGGTCAGGTTACCGTGCCCAATATCATCGGCATGAGCTCTGAGGATGCGGTCATCACTCTGGTTGAGGCCGGTCTTGTTGCCGGAAAGGTAGTTGAGACCTCCAATGAGGATTCCAATCTCACAGGTCTTATCTGTGCCCAGAGTATTGCTGCCCAGACTTCCGTTTCAGCCGGAACTGTTATCAACATGGAGCTGTCCACAGGTCCTGCCACAGTTACCTACAGCTATAATGCAGATATTTCAGCACCTACAGAGGGTGAGAATTATAACTACGGTATTCCTGTCAAGGTTACTCTTGTTACCTCTGACGGAACCACACTTCTTAGTACCACAACTTCTGATTTTCCTGTACAGGGCACCTACAAGGGAATAACTGCTCCTACAGGTACCATTACCTTTGTTTATACGGCAACAACTCCAACCACCACAAACCCTGATACAGGGGAGACAACAGGTGGAGAGTCCGTTGAGTACACAGTGACAAGAGCAGTGACATTCACTCAGGAGAACTAAGCCCATATGCGTGGAAGGATCATCAAGGGCATCGCCGGGTTCTATTACGTGGAGACCAAAGGAGCCATCATCTATGAATGTAAGGCCAAAGGGATCTTCAGAAAATCCGGAATAAAACCCATAGTAGGCGATAACGTAGAAATTGAGATAATTGACGAAGATAAGAGGCTGGGGAATCTCACTGATGTCCTGCCTCGCCAGAACAGCCTTTACAGACCGCCTGTCGCCAACGTTGACCAGGCGGTTATTTTGTTTGCTATTGTAAAACCGGACCCCAACTACAACCTTCTGGACCGGTACCTTATCATGATGAGGCAGCTTGGTATTCCTGTGATCATCTGCTTCAACAAGCAGGACATAGCAACCAAAGAGGAGGCAAAAGAGCTCCACGATGCCTATGAGAAATGCGGCTACCATGTACTTTTTGTCTCCGTCAAGGAGGAGAAGGGTCTTGATGAGCTTAAGGCTCTTTTAAAGGGAAAGACCACGGCTCTTGCCGGACCAAGCGGAGTTGGTAAGTCATCTCTTTTAAATAAGCTGGTTCCCGACGCGGACATGCAGACAGGGGAACTTAGCAGGAAGATTGACAGGGGGCGCAACACCACCCGCCGCTCAGAGATATTTATTGTAAAAGAGCTTTCGGATGAGGATAAAGAGACCTTTATAATCGACACTCCCGGCTTTACATCCCTTGAGCTTAGGGGAGTGGAGGCAGATTCCCTCATGGAT
>DFGW01000112.1 GCA_002372465.1 Butyrivibrio sp. UBA3740 | reverse complement strand
CTTTTAATAGTTAGTCTTTCTATAGTTTGTTTATAACGAGAAACTCATGAGAACCTCTTTTTGAATCTAAAATCCAGTAGTGGAGCGGATTAAAGGGCTTTATATCTTCGTTCGATTCCGCTACGAGGTACTGACTTGAGCAGAGCACTTGGTGAGGTCATTTCGAACCTAGTGCAGTATCCCAGTGAGAACAGCCCAACCCGTGAAGCTTTTCTTTAATTTGTAATCCTATTTATGGTTTTTTGGTTTTTGAGCGGGGAATGTTATATAATAGAATAATAAGCGGAATAACATATTCTTGCGCTATTATCTTTAACTGGAGGAAGTAGTGGGAGATTATTTTAATTATGTACTGGCAAATCTGGCCTGCGTTGTCTTTATGGGTACGGTGACGTTTACCCTTGAAAAAAGTGGAGACAAGCAGAGCTCGACAATATATCTTTTGCGCATGATGCGGATGCTGATGCTGTACTTTTTGTCGGATTCTGTGTGGATTTTGTTTGAAGGTGGCATTTTTACCTGCAACAAGTTGACTATGAATTTATTGACAATTGTGCCTTACATCTGCCTTGTTATCACGACGCGGCTGTATTATCTGTATTGCGAAATAGCGCAGGGGAACACGAAGATACTGTCTCCGCAGGAGAAACTTAAAACTGCGATTCCTTTTTATTGCGCCATTGTCATACTGATCATAGGTCTTTTTACAGATTATCTGTTTGTCATTGATGAAACCGGATATTTGGAGTATAGGCCGCTATATGCAGTTTTGCTTGTGATTCCCTTTGGATACCTGATATATGCTTCCGTAAAAGCCTTTCGCAGGGCATTTACCAGCAACAGGTATTATGACCACAGCTTGTATGTTGCCATGGGCTTGTTCCCGTTGACACCGATACTGTGTGGCCTGATGCAGGCAGTTTTTCTGACTGTTCCGATTCTTTGCTACGGGGCTACAAGTGCAGTGCTGTTCCTGTATATCACATCTACAGAGAACCGTATATCCACGGATCCGCTGACGCAGATCTACAACCGTCAGGAAATGCAAAGATATCTTGCATCGAAAATGAAATCAAGGCCCCAGGGGATGGATCTGTATCTGCTTATTATGGATGTGGATCATTTTAAAGATATCAACGACACCTATGGGCATATAGAGGGGGATAAGGCGCTGGTAAGAATGGCAGATGCCATGAAACTTTCCTGTGCAGATGCCAAAAACAGGGCATTCCTTTCAAGGTTTGGCGGAGATGAATTCATAATTATCATGGAAGCTGAAAGCGAAGAGCAGGTTAAGGAGAAGGGTGAGCTGATCCGCGAAAACGTTACTAAACTTAATGAAGAAGCCGGTGCGCCCTATGAACTGAAAGCTTGTGTAGGCTATGCAAAATATGATTATGACAATCCGGTGAACATCCCCCAGCTGATCACCATGGCGGATGAAAAGCTATATGAAATGAAAAACAGACGCTGAATTTAAATTTCATTATTTACGGTTGTTGGTGAAATATATAAACAATTTATAAAAAAATTGTAAATTTTATATATTGTTTATATAATAAGATTATGTTTAAAATAGTTTGCTTATGTAGTTTTATCTGACATGGCAAACTATTTTTTTGTTTATAAAAATGTGTGTGAGGTAAGAAAATGAAGAAATTATCTGTGAGGATATTGTGCTCGGCGCTGGCTTCAATTCTGATGTTCGGCTCTGTCAGTGCATCTGTTTTTGCTGCCGATTATTCATCACTTTCTCAGGAAGAGAATGAAAGTTCGGCTGAAGCTTCGGTGGAATCCGATGGCTTTGAAGATGTTAGAAAGCAGATGGAAGCCCTTATTGAACAAGGAAAAGAGAATTCATCTGATTCGAGCAGTGATGCAGCAAGTGAGAGCAGTTCCGAAGAGGAATCAGAGGATGAAAGCTCAGAAGATGCTTCATCAGCTGATGATTCAATTGAAGATGAAGATGCCCAAGAAAATGTAGATGAAGAGGCGACTTCAGACGATTCATCTGAGGATGCTTCAAGTGCTTCTGACAGTGTCATTGATGAGGATAAACAGATAGACTCCGACGAGACAGAAGAGCCTAAGAAGGATGAGGCAAAAGAGCTGCTTACATCCGATCAGTGGTCCTATTACCTAGACGAGGATAACTATGCCCATATTGCAGGTTATGACAATGCTGATGCAACATCAGTTTCTGTTCCCAAGAAACTTGGAAAATACTATGTTACAGCCATAGAAGAAGGGACTTTTTCTGACCTTTTAAACCTCACTTCAATTTCAATACCTTTCTACACAAAACACATAGATTCAGATGCTTTTAGCTGTGATGTTACTATCAAGGCCTATCACGGCACAGCTGCAGCTACTTTTGCAGAAGAAAAGGGGTATGGTTTTACCAACCTTTCTGAGCTTGATTTCGCAGATGGTGTAATCGATCTTACAGAAATCTACAGAGCTCATTATTCCCGCATTTCAGATACAGAATTTGAATTTGATAGTCTGGAGGCTTCCTATCTTGAGGAAGGTTCTGTTTTTTATCTTGCTCCTTCAGATGAGGTTGCAAACGGAGATATTTTCAGAGTTCTCACCATTGAAAGCTTTGGTGACAGCTCTATTATCCATGTGGAAAGAGCCATCGGTAAGGACGCGCTTAATTCATTGCACATCGATGAGGAGAATTTGAAACCTAACTGGGATGAGGCAACATTCTATTTTGATGCGGATGAGGATGGTGTGTATGAGGAATATACCCTGGATGACATGGAGCAGGTAGGGCATGTGTATTCTCTTTCTGGAATTGGGGATTACTCTATAGATCTGAACGATAAGAAATCGGTTACAGTATCCTTAAGTAAAGAACTTAAGACCATGGAAACAGAGCATGATGATGCAATTGGTAAAACATCTTCATTGAAGGCCAAAGTCAAAGTGGAAGGCTCGATTGAAATTGAAGAGGGTCATTCAATAAAGGCTGATGTCGATTTCCTTAGAGCAAAAGTTGAAAAGCTTGAATACATTCAATCACGAGAAGAAAAATGGGATGTCTCGATAAGCGGATCTGCTACTGCAACTTTTCCTCTTTGGAAAGCGCCCATTGAGGTACCCGGACTTATCGATATTTCTGCCGGGATTGATTTTGTAGTTGACTGTTCAGGAAAGATTTCACTTAATTACTCAATTTCTAGTGAGACGGGATTCCGGTATATCAATGGTGAAGTACAGGATATAAGGTCAGCTGACAGTGACTATGATTTTGAAATATCGGGAAGCTATAAGGCATATCTTCATGCCTATGCCAAGATTGAAGTCGGAACAGTCATAGGATTAGCCATGGAAGCAGATTTGGGAATTAATTTTACAGTTTCTGCTAAGCCTGTGGAATTTGCTGATTCACTGGAGTCATCAGTCACACTCTTTTTTGACTTAAAAGTGACTGGCTTTATTTCATTTTGGGGATTTCCAGATTTTGACGTTGAAAAAAATTTTTTGACGCTTGAAAAGGTTATTCATCATAGCTTTTTGGATAAATGCACTGTGATGTTTAATACAGGAAAGACCTTTGTAGATATCCCTGCGCAGGAAATACCTGTCGGAGGATGCGCGACTGAGCCTGATACCAGCATTGTATACAAAGACAATCTAGGCAATAGCATTGGTATCGAGGGCTGGTATAAGGACCCTTCCTACACAGAAAGGTGGGATTTTGAAAAAGACAAAGTCACCAAAAGTATGGTGTTATATGCAAAGTTTACACCAATCCGAACAATCACACTTGATTATTCGGATGTTGAACATGAAAGCACCAAAATGATTGCTACCCAGGGGACAATACTTGTCATCAATGGAAATCTTAAGCTATACAATTACCGATTTGAAGGGTGGTATAGAGATCCTGAGCACAACGATAAATGGAATCTGGGTTCTGATCTGGTTCCTGACCATGATTTGACGTTGTATGCCAACTATGATTATTTAGAAGGCTACAACCCTTGGGATGAGGATGTTACTGCGGGAGAGACAATTATTGATGACGGGATTTCATACTCATCTGCTGGCTTCAAGTATAGTATCTGTGGTTCCGGTGATTATAAGTATGCTGTAATTACAGGATACAATGGTGCAGGTGGTGGCGTAGTTGTTCCAACTGTGGTGAATGGCAATGTAAAGGTTAAGTCCATCGAAACTAATGCACTTCAAGGAAATCTTTCTATTACAGATATCTGGATTCCTAACGGTATCAAATTTGGTAAATGTATATTAAGAAACTGTACAAATATTGAGAGCATTAAGATAGAGAATATTCGTATTAGCGAAACTCTTTCAGAAGGCAGTCAGTTGTGGCTTCTTTTTGCAGATATTCCAAGCAGCGATTATGATGCCAAAGAAAAGCATTCCGCACTCAGAAAGGTGACATTGACGGGAAATTCAACATTTATTCCGCAGTGTGCATTTAGCGGATGGACTCAGCTAGAGGAGATAAACTACCCGGATTCTGTAACAAGAATAATGGAAAGAGCCTTTAGAGATTGTGACGGTTTAAAAACTCTGCCTATTAGTGAAAGCATAAATCGTATTGATAGCTATGCATTTTTAAGTTGTGATGGAGTAAGCACATTAGACATTCCGAGCGGAGTAAGAACTATAGGACAAAATGCATTTGCAAGTTGCTCAAATGTAACAAAGATTACTATACCTAATAATGAAATAGTAATAGAACTAGGTGCCTTTGCGAATCTTCCCAAGGTTAAAAATCTGGAAATACCGGATAAAGTAACATTAAGAACGGGGGTGTTTGCTAATTGTACAGGAATTGAAAGTGTTAAAGCTTCAAAATTACACTTTGAAGAGAGCGGAGGACTTGGATATTCAGATATTTCGCATCTGTTCGTACATTATCTTCAGGGTTCTGAAAAGATCAAGGAAAGTTGGGAAAAATATTCCGCCCTCAAGAAGGTGACTTTGAAAGGGGATATAAAAACTGTTGGTGGGTTTAGTGGATGGTCACATATTGAGGAAATAAACTACCCGGATTCGGTAACAAGAATAGAGGATAAAGCTTTTCAAGGCTGTAACTCTCTGAAGGCGCTGCCAATTTCAAAAAATGTAACCTACCTTGGAAATGAAGCTTTTAAGGGCTGCGAAGGGCTAACCAGTATAAAGATTCCTGACGGAATAAACTATATTGGAAAGGATTGCTTTGCAGACTGCAAGAACGTAACAAAGATTACATTTCCCTCCAACAGTATTGAAATAAGTTCCGGGGCATTTAGTAATCTTACAAAGTTAACCGATATCGTCGTTCCCAACAATGTAACCTTGAAATTTGGAGTGTTCTCAGGCTGCACAAATGTTGAGAGCTTAAGTGTTCCAGACATACCGTATTGGGATCGTTCCACTTTTTGCTCTTATAATTTGGAATATGCATTTGCAATACCTAAAAACAATGGTAAAACAGAAAAAAATAAATATACCAAGCTGAAAAAGGTTACTCTCACAAACGTGACCGAGATACCTGCTGGCTTTTTCAGTGGTTGGTCGCAGCTTGAAGAAGTATATTATCCTGACAATATTAGTACTATTGGAAGGGCTGCGTTCTATGATTGTGATGGATTGAAGACATTGCCATTATCCGAAAATATAACCACTCTTGGGGAAAAAGCTTTTGAAGGTTGCGACGGGATAACTGAAATAAATATTCCTTCTGGTGTAAGGAACATTGGAAAGAACTGCTTTACAAACTGTAGTAATGTTGAAAAGATTATAATCCCCAATAACAGTATCACTATTGGAGAAAGCGCATTTGGCAATCTTACAAAAGTAACTGATGTCGTTGTTCCCAATAATGTGGAAATGGGATATGCGGTATTTTCTGGCTGTACAAATCTCGAGAGATTGAGCGTTCCGTACCTTCCATACGTAAGTGACTCAAGTAGCTCTTACGGTCTGGACTACGCATTTGCCACATCTAAAAGTGCAGAAGTAAAAGATAAGTATCCCAAGTTGAAAAAGGTAACGGTCACAAACATAACCCAGATTCCTGAAGGCTTCTTCAGTGATTGGTCACAACTTGAGGAAATAAACTATCCGGATACAGTAACTCAGATAGGGAACTATGCCTTTAGTGGCTGTTCATCGCTTAAGCGGATCGTACTTCCTTTAGGCTTAAAGAGCATAGGTGATAGTGCTTTTGCAGGATGCACAAGTCTTGAGGAAATCCTTGTCTTTGCTGATAACCTTGATATCAGTAGTGTTCCTTTCAAGACAGATGAAGAGGGCAAGGGCATTACAACAGTGTACGGCTACGTTGGATCAAAAGCAGAGGAGTATGCGAATAAGAATAATCTTCCATTTGAGTGTATTGATGAATCCTTTGCACCTGTGACTTTTGTCTACAACAATGGTCAGGCGGATACTGTCAGCTATGAGAAGGTGGGAGAACTTATAAGTGAGCCTGCAGAGCCTTCCTACGGTGGATTTACCTTTGACAGATGGTACTTTGACGATGGGCTCACGGTGCCTTGGGATTTTGACTATGACTTGATGCCTGTCTGCGGAATAACTCTTTACGCAGACTGGAATGCTAACGAGAATATCGTAAAGGATTTCAGGTATGAAGTTAATGGTGGTGAGGTGACCATTACAGGCTATACCGGAACGAGTGGATATGTAACAGTACCTGAGAAGATAAAGGGGATTCCTGTTACAAAGCTTGGCGAAAGGGCTTTTGCCTACGACAATGATGTAATTGGAATAACAATCCCCAAGACCGTAGAAGAGATTGCTATAGACTGCTTTATCGAGTCTCCTTACATAAGCAATATAAATGTTTCTTCAGGAAATGAGTTCTTTACATCTGAGGATGGAGTCCTCTTCGATAAAGAAAAAACTGAACTGATCCTGTATCCTGCCAAGAAGCAGGGAGATGCTTATACTCTTCCGAGCAGTGTAAGTAAGATCAGAAATTACGCTTTTGCGGGCTCGAAGCTTAAGGAAGTTACAATGAACGAAGGTCTTGAAGAAATTGGTGATATGGCCTTTGCAAACTGTGATTCACTTACCAGAGTTACACTTCCTGAGACTGTTGATACTTTTGGAACATTTGTATTCTGGAACTCTCCAAAGGTACAGGTCTATGGACCTGTAGGAAACGATTGTATAGAAGAGTTCATAGGAAAAGAACTTGTGGACTACAATCTCTATACCCTGAAATTTGTTTCCGACGACATTGTATGGGCGAAGTACAGTGTCAAGGCAGGTGAGCTTGTTTCAGACTATCTGCAGAAGGTTCTTAAGACGATTGATAAGCCGTCCTACATGTTTGACCAGTGGACTTTTTATTTTGATGAAAATAGCATCCAATGGGAATATGAAACAGGTTTTAGACCTCAGAGGCCATGGATATTTGAAGCAGATGTTATGCCTCAGAGGGACGTGACGCTTTATGCTGATTGGACTTGCGTATATCGCTACACTGTAGAAGAGGAAAAGGCTATTCTTACAGGAACAGGCATCGATGCAAGGGACTATGTTCTTCCAGAAACTATTGATGGCTATGACATTGTCGGAATAGCAACCGATGCTTTTGTAGAAGACACAATAGAATCAGTAACGATTCCTGCAACAATTACTGAGATTGCAGATGGAGCATTTCATGGCGATGCGGCAATCATTGCAGATGATGATTCTGCAGCTGCTGCTTACGCTAGGGCAAATGGTCTGGAATTTAGGAAGAGGACTTACGCCGTAGTGTTTGAGTCCAACGGCGGGACAGATTGCGGTACAAGGAAATATGCGAAGGGAAGTAAGATAACCCAAATTCCAACTCCAAAGAAAGACAACAACATTTTTAGAGCGTGGTACGCAGATGAGAATCTGTCCACTCTCTGGGACTTTGACAACGACGTGATGCCTGGCGAATCTATCACTCTCTATGCTGGATGGAACAAGATTGATGCAAGCATTGAGGACGATGTATTTGCCTATGAAAAAGATGATCAGGGCAAAATGACAATTACGGGATATACAGGAAAGTCATCATTTGTCCAAATACCTGAAACTATTAATGGGTATACTGTTACAGCTATCGGTGAATATGCTTTTGCATTTAACGATGGTGTTACACGTGTTGCAATACCTGATACTGTTACCAGCATTGAATCAAGAGCTTTCTATAATTGCAAAAATCTTGAAAATGTTGACTTCGGACGAAACGTGGAGACCCTTGGTGCTTCTGCATTTGCAGGCTGTGGATCCCTCAACAGGATTGATCTTACAGGAACAAAGGTAATTGCAATTCCTGACAGCTGCTTCATGCAGGCAGAGAACCTTTACTATGTGACACTTCCGGACAGAATACTGACAATAGGAGACAGCTCTTTTGCAGGATGTACCTATCTTCAGTCAATAGAGCTTCCTTCAAAGCTTGACTGCATTGGAAGACATGCCTTCTACAACGACAAGGTGCTGAAAGAACTCACTATTCCAAAAGATGTAACACAGATTGGCGAGGGCTTTGTAGACGGATGTTCTTCCCTGGAGACACTTAACACCGAGGTGAAAAATAGTACATTTACAAGCAATGACGGAATCCTTTACAAGGGCAATACTCTGGTAAGATGTCCTGAAGACTACGAAGGAGACGTGTTTGTAAATGTTTATACAGTGACGATTGCTAAGGGGGCATTCTACCACTGCGCGAAAGTCAGAAGCGTGACACTTGAAAAGAATGTCAATACTATCGGCGCTTTGGCATTCAGTGGCTGTAAGAACCTTGAGAGTTACAACTTTGCAGTACAGAACAAGGTTAAAGCCATAAGCAATTCTGCGTTCTATGGCTGCAGCAGCTTGACAAACATCATTCTCCCTGAGCAGATAAGTACTATTGGTAAGTCTGCCTTTGCTAACTGCACGTCCCTTACAAGACTTAAAGTTGGAGAAGGAGTTACAGTCATAGGAGAAGGTGCATTCTTCGGTGATGACAATCTTACACTTGAGGTCTACGCCGACTCAGCAATCGATAAGTATGCAGCAAAAGAGAAGTCTCTAAAGCTCGAGTATATCGCTGATAAGGCACTGGCTCCTAAGGCTCCTGAGGCAGAGTCAGTAGTAAATACAACCATAACCCTCAAAGCTACAGAAGACTATGAGTATAAGGTGAATGACGGTGAATGGCAGACTTCAAACGTGTTTGCAGGACTTGAGCCGGCTACAGCTTACACCTTCTACCAGAGAGTTGCTGAATCACCCTATGTGCATGTCAGCGAAAGCTCAGAGGGTGCGGTTATCGTATCAGGTAAGAACAAGGGCAGAAGTGTAAAGACACCTGTCATCAGGAAGGTCACCAGTTCATCTGTTACTGTTGCTGCACTTTCAGGCTGCGAGTACAGTGTGGACGGAGTGAACTTCCAGACAGAACCTGAGATCACAAATCTTAAGGCTGATACAGATTACACAGTATATCAGAGGGCAGCCGAGACCGATGTAAGTGATGCAGGGGAAACAGTATCAATAAGCTTTAAGACTTTAGCTCATACAGGCCCATGCACTGTTACCTTTGACTTCAATGGAGGAAGTGCCCTGGGCGTTGATGGAGATGTCCTTTCTGTTTCATATGAGATGGGAGAGCTGGTGGAAGCACCTGAACTTCAGACACGCAGAGGCTATGAGTTTGACGGATGGTTTTACGGCAACGAACTCTTTGACTTCGCAAAGGGAGTAGACAATGATGTGACTCTTAAGGCAGCCTGGACTGTTCATCAGCAGGTTCAGACACCTTTTGCAAACGTTGACGGAAAAACTCCTGTTGAGAAGAATACCAGGGTAACCCTTGCCACAAGAACTGTGGATGCAAGGATCTACTACACAACAGACGGAACTGTTCCAACCGCGGAAAGCACTCTTTATGATGAGCCGATAACTGTCACAGGGGATGTGACAATAAAGGTCATCGCCATAAAAGAAGGAAGTGCTGACAGTGAAGTAATGACACTGGTTCTTGCAGTAAATACTGTGGAAGATCTGGGAGATGTTGCAGAAGGCGACATTCCTGATTCAAGCGATGCAGGCCAGTCACTGGAGGAGAGGATACCTGAAGGGCTTTGGGTAGCAGGCCTTGAAGAGGAGCTTACCTACACAGGATCTGCTGTAATGCAGCAGCTAAGAGTCTATAATCACAAGACTCTCCTTACAGAGAAGAAGGATTACAAGCTTACCTATAAGAACAATGCCAAGGTAGGAACAGCATCTGTTATTGTGACAGGCATGGGAAGCTTTAGCGGAAGCCTGAAGTTTGATTATGCGATCACTGCTCTGGACATAGAAGATGACGAGATATTCAGAGCAGCAGATATCTATGTGGCTTACAACAAGAAAGCCCGGAAACCTGCGCCGGTTATTTACCATGGAAGTAAGAAGCTTACCGTCGGTAAAGACTACACGGTGAGCTGGACCAATGAAAAGGGCGAGACTAATAAGGGCTTCACTGCTGTGGGAGAGTACGAAGTGACTCTTACCGGAAAAGGCAACTATATAGGTACAAGAACTCTAAAATACCATGTGACAGACAGCACCCTTATCAGTAAGGTGACACTTAAGGCAATAAAGGCACAGACATACACAGGAGAGGCAGTTCATCCAGCTGTTGTGCTGACAAACAAGAAATACACTCTGGTTGAAGGAACTGACTACATCGTACATTGGCCTTCAGATTGCACCAGCGTTGGTAATGTCACCATTACCATAGAGGGTATTGGAAGCTATGCAGGAGAGAGAGCAGCTACCTTTGCCATTAAGGGAACTGCTCTTAAGGGAACAACAATCTCAGGCATTGCAAAAAGCTACGGCTATGATGGAGATGCTGTAGAGCCAGCCGGACCTGTCGATGATAACAGCAATCAGGGAACTGTAGTACTTTACAGAACAAATGCCAAGACCAAGGCCAAGATCACTCTTATAAAGGGTGTAGACTACACTGTTTCCTATAAGAACAACGCTAAGGCTGGAACAGCAACAGTAGTATTTAAGGGAATGGGAGCTTACACAGGTTCCATAAGCAAGACCTTTAAGATCACTGCTTATAGTCTTGCCAAGGATGTTGATAACATCACAGTCAATTACGACGACACTGTTCCATATGTAAAGAATGGTGTTAAGCCTGCAGTATCTGTATACTTCAGAGGTGAACAGCTGAAGGCTGGAACAGACTACACTGTTACTTATGCAAACAACAATGCTGTGACTACGGACAAGACCAAGAAGCTTCCTTCCATCACTATCAAGGGTAAGGGCAACTTTGCTGGAAACTACAAGGTCCTTAACTTCAGGATCACAAAGCAGGATATCTCAGGAATGAATATCTCTGTTGCAGACAAGGTATACGTCAAGAAGGCCAAGGCCTATGTGTCTGCTCCTGTGATCACTGATGCCTCAAATTCAGCCAAGCTGGTAGCAGGTAAGGATTACAACAAGGTTATTACCTATAAGTATGATGAGGATGTAACAGTAACACAGGTTGTTAAGAAGCAGACTGTTGAGATCGAGAGGAAGAAGGATGATATAGTTGAAAACGCAGACATCCTTCCTGTAGGTGCGGTAGTCAGAGTAGAAGTAACCGGAATGGGATGCTATGAAGGTACTCTGTCCGCCTGCTACAAGATCATGCAGACAGACATTGCAAAGGCAGCGGTTAAGGTAGGCAACCAGATCTATACCGGCAAAGCTGTAGAGATTGGAAAGGATCAGATCACAAGCATTAAAATAGGAAAAACTGAGCTTTCCCCAGATGATTACACAATAGTAAGCTTCACCAATAACGTAAAAGTTGGAAAAGCAACTATGGTCATCAAAGGAAATGGCAATTACGGTGGAACCAAGAAGGTGACCTTTAATATAGTCAAGAAGGCTTTCCGTTAAATTTATCATCCTGGGGATGTCGGGAAATAGGCATCCCCTCTTGACGAAAGGCCGTAAATGTGGTATGTTCTCAGTGTAATTAGTAAGTGGGCTCGGAAAAAGCCCACTTTCTTTATGTCAAGATTACGGTTTTACGGAGTAATTCAATCTTGGCGCCTTAATCAAGTGAGGACAATATCATATGAAGAAAAGCGAAATTGAAGCGAAGGCAGAAGCTCTTTTACAGCCAATCGCTGAGAAGTGCGGCGTATCCATCTATGACGTGGAATATGTCAAGGAAGCCGGCGAGTGGTACCTTCGGGCTTACATTGACAAGGAGGGCGGTGTGAATATCAACGACTGTGTTGATGTCAACCATGCTCTGTCAGATGCTCTCGATGAGGATGACTTTATCGAGGAAGCCTACACTTTAGAGGTTTCAAGCCCCGGGCTTGGACGACAGCTCAAGAAGGACAGGCACTTTGAGAACAGCCTGGGTCAGGACGTTGAGCTAAAGCTCTTTAAACCAAAGGACGGAGTTAAGGAGTTTGCCGGTACACTGAAGAGTTATACAGACTCGACGGTTACCGTAACTATAAATGGAAACGACGAAGAATTCATAAGAAAAGAAATATCAGTTATTAAGCTTGCTCTGGATTTTTGATCCGGACGGAAATGGAGATTACGATGAGTAAAGAATTAATGGATGCCCTTGAGCTACTGGAGAAGGAGAAGAACATCAGCAAGGATTCACTGTTTGATGCAATTGAGAATTCCCTTATCACAGCCTGCAAGAACAACTTCGGAAAGGCTGAGAATATCAGAGTTGAAGTGGACAGAGACAACTGCGACTTCAAGTGCTATGCAGACAAGGAAGTTGTAGAGCTGGCAGATGATGTTATGGATCCTAACCTTGAGATCTGTCTTGATGATGCCAAGAAAATCAGCAAGAAGGCGAAGGTTGGTGATATCGTAAGCGTATCTCTTAACTCCAAGGAGTTTGGACGTATTGCCACACAGAATGCCAAGAACGTTATCCTTCAGAAGATCCGTGAGGAAGAGCGCGGTGCTATCTATAATGAGTATTTTGAGAAGGAGCATGACATCGTAACAGGTGTTGTTCAGAGATTCATCGGCAAGAACATTTCTATCAACCTGGGAAGAGCAGATGCCATCCTCAATGAGAATGAGCAGGTTAAGACAGAGGTTTACAGACCTACACAGCGTCTTAAAGTATATGTCCTTGAGGTAAAGAACGGATCAAAGGGACCAAGGATCCTTGTATCCCGTACACATCCCGATCTTGTAAAGAGACTCTTTGAGCAGGAAGTTGCTGAGATTCAGGACGGAACTGTTGAGATCAAGTCAATCGCAAGAGAGGCAGGCAGCAGAACCAAGATTGCCGTATATTCCAAGGATCCTAATGTAGATGCAGTAGGTGCATGCGTAGGTGTTAACGGAAGCAGAGTTAACCTTATCGTTGACGAGCTGGGCGGAGAGAAGATCGACGTTGTAAGCTGGGATGAGAACCCCGGTAACCTCATCCAGAATGCTCTTTCACCAGCCAAGATTGTTGCAGTATTTGCTGATCCTGATGAGAAGAGCGCAAAGGTTGTAGTTCCTGATTATCAGCTTTCACTTGCTATCGGTAAGGAAGGTCAGAACGCAAGACTTGCAGCAAGACTTACAGGCTACAAGATTGATATCAAGGACGAGACACATGCTAAGGATGCTCCCGGATTCCGTATGGAAGACTATCTTGATGACGAGGATTATGAAGATTATGAAGATGGTGAGTACGAGGAAGGCGAGTATGCTGAGGGTGAGTACGAAGGCGAAGATGCCCAGTACGAAGAGCCTACGCAGGAGTAACTTTTAATTTGTAATTGGAGAGTCTATGCAAAAGAAAATTCCCACAAGGAAATGCGTTGGCTGTGGCCAGATGAAGGAAAAGAAGGAACTGATCAGAGTCATTAAGACACCTGAGGATGAGATACTTCTTGATACTACAGGAAAGGCCAACGGAAGAGGCGCCTATATATGTAACAGCGCAGAGTGTCTCCAAAAAGCACTTAAGAATAAGGGACTGGAGAGATCACTTAAATCCCGTATTCCGGATGAAGTGCGGATGCGACTTGAAAAGGAGCTTGGCTGATATTTTGGATCAAAACAAGGTTTATTCTTTGCTGAGCCTTTGTATGAGGGCCGGCAAGGTTAAGAGCGGAGAGTTTGCTACTTTGGAAGCAATCCGCAAGAAGACTGCGCAGATGGTGATAGTAAGCGAAGATGCTTCAGAAAATACCACCAAGCAGTTTACAGATAAATGTAAGTATTATAATGTTCCGATTTACATCTTTGGGGACAAGGAGAGCTTGGGACATGCAATTGGTAAGGATGTTCGAACTAGTTTGGCAATAACAGACAAGGGGTTGTCTGAGTCGCTTCGGAAGAACTTACTTGAGAATTAAGAACGGAGGAAATTTGAATGGCAAAAATTAAAATATCCGAACTTGCAAGCGAGCTGGGATGCGAATCAAAGGAGCTGATAGCTTTTTTGCAGGAAAAAGGAATAGAAGCAAAACGTTCTAACAGTTCTATCGAAGAGACAGATGCTGACGTTGCAAGAAAACAGTTTGGTGGTAAGGCCGGAGCAGAGAAGCCTGCAAAAGAAAAGGCACCGGAACCAAAGCCTGAGAAAGCTGAAGCAAAGCCCGAGAAGGCGGAAGCACCTAAGGCAGAAACTTCTAAGCCTGAGGCTCCCAAAGCTGAGGCACCTAAGGCAGAAGCTCATAAGCAGGCACCTGCTAAAAGACCTGTTGAAGGTGCAGAGCCTCCTAAGAAAAAGAAGAAGATCATTGTTGTTACCAATAACAACAACTCTCAGAACAGAGGTGGTCAGGGCGGAAATGACCGCGGTAATTTTAATGGTCAGAGGCGTGACAACAGAAATGGCGGCAATAATAACGGCCAGGGACAGAACAGAAGACCACAGTTTGCCCAGGCTCAGAATACATACCATCCTATCAAGCCTTTAACTGCACCATCACAGCTTGACAGCTACAATACACCTATTAATAAATCAACTACTCCCAGACCTGCTGCTCCTAAGAAGGAAGAGGCAGTTCAGCCTCAGGCACAGGCACCTGTTCAGGAGCAGAGACCTGCTCAGACCAGACCTGCTGCACCTGCCCAGGCTCCGGCAAGGAACAATGCACCTGCCCAGGCACCTGTAAGGAACAACGCTCCTTCACAGAACGATAACAGAGGCAGAGACAACAGGGACGGCAGAGATAACAGGGAAGGCAGAGATAATAGAGATAACAGGAATAACGCAAGAGGAGACAGAGGCTCCTTCCAGGGTGGCAGACCCGACAACAGATCTGACAGACCTGACAGAGGCGGCCAGAATGCCGGAGCAGGTAAGTTCGGTCAGGGTGGCAAGGACAACAGATTTGCCGGAAAGGGCGACAAGAGAGCATTTGACGGACCACCAGAGAAGCAGGATGGCGGACATGATGCAAGACGTCGTCAGAGCCAGGAGAAGGACAAGAGGAACAAGAAGGACTTTGCTCTTGAGCAGGAAGAGATGATGCCAAGAAGCAAGAGAGTCGGCAGATTCATCAAGCCTGAGGTTAAAAAGGTGGAGGAGCCTGAGGAGCAGATCAAGGTTATTACTATTCCTGAGAAGGTTTCCATCAAGGAACTTGCTGAAAAGATGAAGATGCAGCCTTCAGTTATCATCAAGAAGCTCTTTATGGCCGGACAGATTTCAACAGTTAACACAGAACTGTCCTATGAGGAAGCTGAGAATATAGCAGCAGATTATGACATTCTTTGTGAGAAGGAAGTTCCTGTAGATGTTATCGAGGAGCTCCTTAAGGAAGAGGATGATGCACCTGAGACACTTAAAAAGCGTCCTCCTGTTGTCTGCGTAATGGGTCACGTTGACCATGGGAAGACATCACTTCTTGATGCTATCCGTAAGACCTCTGTA
>DFGW01000199.1:1081-3979 GCA_002372465.1 Butyrivibrio sp. UBA3740 | reverse complement strand
GGACAGAAGATGAGTAAGTCAAAGGGCAACGCTGTTGATCCTTTCGATGCTCTTGAGAAGTACGGCGCAGATGCCATCAGATGGTACTTCTACACCAACTCTGCTCCATGGCTTCCTTCAAGATTCTCCGGAGATGCAGTTATGGAGGGACAGCGTAAGTTCCTGGGAACTCTCTGGAACACTTATGCATTCTTCGTGCTCTATGCCAATATCGATGGCTTCGATGCAGCAAACTATAAGCTTGAGCTTGATAAGCTTACCGTTATGGATAAGTGGCTTCTTTCAAAGCTTAACAGCTGCGTAAAGGCTGTTGATGAGAACCTTGGTAACTACAGGATCCCTGAGGCAGGAAAGGCACTGGACAACTTTGTTGATGAGATGAGTAACTGGTATGTTCGCCGAAGCCGTGAGAGATTCTGGGCTAAGGGAATGGAGCAGGATAAGATCTCTGCCTACATGACTCTTTATACAGCCCTTGTTACTGTTGCTAAGGCAGCAGCTCCTATGGTTCCTTTCATGACAGAGGAGATCTACCAGAACCTTGTAAGGAACAGCTTTAAGGAGGCCCCTGAAAGTATCCACCTTTGTGACTTCCCTGCTGTTGATGAGTCACTTATCGACACTAAGCTTGAGAAGGACATGGAGGAAGTTCTTGATATCGTTGTTCTCGGACGTGCAGGAAGAAATGCAGCCAACATCAAGAACCGTCAGCCAATCGGCAAGATGTATGTAAAGGCTGAGCAGACTGTGGGCGAGTTCTATACAGATATCATCAGGGAAGAGCTTAACGTAAAGGATGTTGAGTTCACTGATGACGTAAGGAACTTCACAAGCTATATCTTCAAGCCACAGCTTAAGACTCTTGGACCTAAGTACGGCAAGAACATCGGAGCCATCAAGGCATACCTTGAGGGACTTGATGGAAACGCCACAATGGATGAGCTTAACACAAGCGGAAACATCAGGTTCACTGTAAATGATGTGGATGTGGAGCTTGTTAAGGAAGATCTTCTTATCGAGATGGCTCAGAAGGAAGGCTTTGTTTCTCAGGAGAACTGGGGAATCACAGTGGTTCTTGATACAAACCTTTCAGAGGAACTCATAAGAGAAGGCTTTGTCCTTGAGGTTATCAGTAAGGTTCAGACCATGCGTAAGGATTCCGGATTCGAGGTTATGGATCACATCAAGGTTTCCTTAAACGGCAATGACAAGCTTGCTGAGATTGTTAAGGGAAGTGAAGCAGCTATCTCTACCAAGGTTCTTGCCAACGAGATAGTATACGGCAGCGACGTTGCCAACGCAAAAGAGTGGGATATCAACGGCGAGAAAGTTACAATCGGAGTTGAGAAGGTCTGAAATGCTAAATATAAGCCCCTTTATTGGGTTAATTTAGGGTAATTTTATAGAAAAGTGTACTTATTTGCGGTAAAATGAATGAGTACACTTTTTTAATTGTGCAAAAAAATCAGAATTCTCTTGATGAGGAGGGTGTATGAAAAAGAAAAAACTATCTTTCGACAAGGACCTGTTCAAAAGAAGTGTCCAGTACAATGTAAAGACTCTTTACAGAAAGACTATGGATGAAGCTACTCCCCAGGAGCTCTATCAGGCTTCAGCCTATGCTATAAAGGATGCCATTGTTGATCACTGGATGACAACCCAGAAGGCCGCTGCCGAGCAGGATCCAAAGATTGTCTACTACATGTCTATGGAGTTCCTTATGGGAAGGGCATTTGGTAACAACCTTATCAATCTTCAGGCCTATGAGCCTGTCAAAGAAGCTCTTGACGAACTGGGCATAGATGTAAACCTGGTTGAGGATCAGGAACCCGACCCGGCTCTTGGAAACGGTGGTCTTGGACGTCTTGCAGCGTGCTTTCTTGATTCCCTTTCAACTCTTGGATATATGGCCTATGGCTGCGGAATCCGTTATAAATACGGTATGTTCCGTCAGAAGATCAAGGATGGATATCAGGTTGAGGTTCCGGACACCTGGCTGGAGAACGGAAATCCCTTCGAGCTTAGAAGAAATGAGTACGCCAAGGAGGTTAAGTTTGGCGGCTATGTAAATATGTACACCGATGAGAGAGGCAGAACTGCATTTAAGCAGGAAGGCTATCAGGTCGTTAAGGCTGTTCCTTATGATCTGCCGGTTGTCGGCTATGGAAACGGAGTTGTAAACACCCTTCGTATCTGGGATGCAGAGCCTGTACAGTGCTTCCAGCTTGATTCCTTCGACAAGGGTGACTATCAGAAGGCTGTTGAGCAGGAGAATCTTGCCAGCCAGCTTTGTGAGGTTCTTTACCCCAATGACAATCATATAGCAGGAAAAGAGCTAAGACTCAAACAGCAGTATTTCTTCATCTCCGCTTCAGTTCAGACTGCTCTTAAGAGATATTTAAAGAAACATGACGATATAAAGAAATTCTATGAAAAGGCTGTATTCCAGCTCAATGATACACATCCGACAGTAGCAGTTGCAGAGCTTATGCGTCTACTTATGGATGAGTACTACCTGACCTGGGATGAGGCATGGGATGTAACACTTAAGACCTGCTGTTACACGAACCATACCATCATGGCTGAAGCCCTTGAGAAGTGGCCTGTAGATCTTTTCCAGAGACTTCTTCCGAGAATTTATCAGATCGTTGATGAGATCAACAGAAGATTTGTTGATCAGATCATGCGCCAGTACACAAATCATGCAGGAATTGATGTTCAGGCCAAGATCAGGAGCATGGCTATCCTCTACGACAATCAGGTCAAGATGGCTCACCTGGCAATCGTAGGCGGACACTCTGTAAACGGTGTTGCCAAGCTTCACACGGAGATCCTTGAAAAGAGAGAGCTCCGTGATTTCTACGAGATGATGCCTGAGAAGTTCAACAACAAGACCAA
>DFGW01000199.1:0-1028 GCA_002372465.1 Butyrivibrio sp. UBA3740 | reverse complement strand
AACAAGACCAACGGTATCACCCAGAGAAGATTCCTTATGCATGCTAATCCGCTGCTGGCTGACTGGGTCACAAACAAGATCGGCGATGGCTGGATCACAGATTTGTCCGAGATGTCAAAGCTTAAGGACTATGTGGATGATAAGAAGGCCCAGAGCGAGTTCATGGAGATCAAGTACCAGAACAAGAAGCGTCTGGCTGCATATATCAAGGAGCACAATGGTGTTGAAGTTGATCCCAAGTCCATCTTCGATGTTCAGGTAAAGAGACTTCACGAGTATAAGAGACAGCTTCTTAACATCCTTCAGGTTATTCATAAGTATAACGATATCAAGGCTCACCCGGGAAAAGACTTCTATCCTAAGACCTACATCTTCGGTGCCAAGGCAGCAGCCGGATATCTTACAGCTAAGCTGACCATCAAGCTTATCAACTCCGTTGCTGACGTTGTCAACAATGACCCTGATATCGGCGGAAAGCTCAAGGTTGTATTCATTGAGGACTACAAGGTTTCAAATGCAGAGCTGATCTTTGCAGCAGCTGATATCTCAGAGCAGATATCCACCGCAAGTAAAGAGGCTTCCGGAACCGGTAACATGAAGATGATGCTCAACGGTGCTGTTACTCTTGGAACCCTTGATGGTGCAAACGTTGAGATCGTCAATGAAGTTGGTGAAGAGAATGCCTTCATATTCGGACTTACCTCTGAAGAAGTCATGGAATATGAGAAGAATGGCGGCTATAATCCTATGGATATCTACAACAGCGACCCTAACGTCAAGTCAGTTCTGGACAAGCTGGTAGACGGAACCTTCTCTCAGGACAGAGAGCTCTTCAGACCGCTTTATAACTGTCTGCTCAACACAGTTAATTCCAACAAGGCAGACCAGTACTTTATCCTCAAGGACTTCGAGGCATATCTTGAGGCCCACAGAAAGATCACTGATGCCTATGCTGACAAGAAGCGCTGGGCTAAGATGTCTCTGCTTAATACCGCTTGCTGCGGCAAGTTCTCATCAGACAGAACCAT
>DFGW01000210.1 GCA_002372465.1 Butyrivibrio sp. UBA3740 | reverse complement strand
ATTGAGATTCATGGCTTTAAGTCTTTTGCCAATAAGATAAAATTTGATTTTCATAACGGTATCACAGGTATCGTAGGACCTAACGGCTCGGGTAAGAGTAATGTTGCCGATGCTGTAAGGTGGGTACTTGGTGAACAGCGTATCAAACAGCTGCGTGGCGGATCCATGCAGGACGTTATTTTCTCCGGCACAGAGCTCAGGAAGCCCCTGGGCTACGCTTATGTTGCCATCACACTTGATAATTCCGATCATTCCCTGGCTATTGATTATGATGAGGTCACTGTTTCAAGGCGCCTCTATCGTTCAGGTGAAAGTGAATATATGATCAACGGGTCTGCCTGCCGACTTAAGGACGTAAACGAGCTGTTTATGGATACAGGTATCGGTAAGGAAGGCTATTCCATTATCGGACAGGGCCAGATCGATCAGATTCTTTCAAGCAAGCCTGAGGACAGGCGTAACCTCTTTGATGAGGCTGCCGGCATCGTTAAGTTTAAGGCCAGGAAAGAGACTGCCCTTAAGAAGCTTGAAGAAGAGAAGATCAATCTCACCAGACTTTCGGATATCCTCTCAGAGCTTGAGAAGCAGATCGGGCCTTTGGAGAAGCAGTCTGAAGTGGCCAAGGAATACCTTAAGTTCAGGGAAAGACTCAAGACCTTGGACGTAAATATGTTCCTGGTGGAGAATAAAGCCCAGAAAAAGCAGCTGGAAGAAACTGAAAAGAACTATGAAATCGCTGCTAAGGCCCTGGAAGAAGCCAAGGTTTCCTATGCTCAGACCAAGGAAAAGTATGAGAGTATCCAGACACAGCTGGAAGAGATAGACAAAGAGATTGAACAGGCTCTTGCCAGGATCACAGATTCTTCCGTTAAAAAGGAGAAACTGGAAGGTCAGATCGGTATCCTTAACGAGAAGATTAAATCGGCTACCGAGAATGATGCCCATTTCAAAAAAAGAGAAAAGGACGAGAGAGAAAAGCTTAAGCTCCGCAATGATGAAAAGGATGCTTACCTTGAAGAAAAGGAAGCTATAGATAAAGAGGTTGAAGGTCTTACTGCTGACAGAAATGAAGCAAGGAAAGCCCTGGATAAGGTTCTTTCACAAATTGAGGACATCAACAATCAGATTGAAGAGTGCAAAAGCACTATAATTGAGACTCTTGATAAAAGAGCTAACATTAAGTCCAAACTCAGTTCCCTGGATACCATGAAGGAGCAGGTGAACATCAGGAAGGCAGAGCTTACCGGAAAGCTGGTGAGGGCGCGTTCAGACGAGTCAAGACAGGAAGAGACATTAAAAAAGCTCAGAGATGAGTTTGATTCCATAACTGCCCAGATCTCCGAGATGAATAAAAAGCAGAAGGAGACTGAGAGCAGAATCGTATCCATCAGAGAGGGTATGAGCAAGAAGGACACTGAGCTTAGAAAGACTCAGGAGCTTTATCAGCAGGAAAAGTCAAGGCTGGAAGCTTTGGCTAACCTGACCGAGAGATACGAGGGATATGGCGGTTCAGTTAAGAAGGTCATGGAAAGAAAGGACGACACCAAGGGTATTATCGGTGTTGTTGCAGATATCATAAAGACTGAGCCAAAGTATGAGACTGCCATAGAGGTTGCTCTTGGCGGAAACATCCAGAATATCGTTACAGACAACGAAGAGACAGCCAAGAAGATGATCGCTTACCTTAAGCAGACCAAGGCAGGGCGTGCAACCTTCCTTCCTCTTACTTCCCTTGATAATCCCCCGGAGCTCAAGGCCAAGGAAGCCCTGGAAGAGCCCGGAGTACTTGGCATGGCTGATGAACTGGTCCACACAGATCCAAAGTATAAGCCTGTAGCAAAGGCAATGCTTGGTAGGATTGTGGCAGTTGATAACATTGATAACGCTGTAAAAATTGCCCGTAAGTACAAATACACCGTCAGGATGGTCACTTTGGAAGGTGAACTTCTTGTTCCGGGTGGTGCTATATCAGGTGGAGCCTTCAAGAACAACTCCAATCTTCTGGGACGTAGAAGAGAGATGGAGGAGCTGGAAGCAAACGTTAAGAAATACAAAGAGCTCACTGAGCAGATCCAGAAAGAGATCGAGGATGCCAAGAAGGAGAGAAATGAACTTCGTACCCTTGCAGAGGAGCTAAGGACGGAGCTTCAGGGTAAGTTTATCGCTCAGAATACTGCCAGACTCAATGTAGAGAACGAGGAGAAGAGGCAGGAGGAGCAAAAGGGTACCTATACCGATCTTAAGGCTGAGAGCGATGAGATCGAGGCTAAGCTTTCTGAGATCACCAAGGAAAAGGATGAAGCTCTTTTGCAGCTTAGTGATTCTGAGAAGCTTGAAAAAGAGTGCTCCGAGAATGTTGGAACCTTCCAGGGGCGGCTTGAAGAGCTTCACAGCGCTGAAGAGAAAGAAAATGAGAATGTCGCCAAGTGGGATATTCAGTATGAAAAGGTCCTTCAGAAGCAGGAGTTTGCTCAGACCAATATAAACCGTATAGATGAAGAAATCCGCAATGAGGAAAAGGCTCTGGAAGAGATCCTGGAGACCATCAGAAGGAATGATGAGACTCTTGATCAGAGCAAGAAGGACATCCAGCAGATAAGGCTTACAATTGAGGCTTCTGCCGACGTTCAATCCGATGCCACCAAGGAACTGGATGAGAAGAAGGAGGAGAAGAACAATTTAACTCTTTCCCAGAAGGAGTTCTTTGGAAAGACAGAGGAACTCAATAAGCAGATGAATGATCTGGATAAGGAAGTAATAAGACTTGGTAGCAGGCGCGAGAAGTGTCAGGAAGCTATCGAATCCCAGATCAATTATATGTGGAATGAATATGAGATCACCCTTACTGATGCTGCCGGTATGCGTGACGAAGAGATGACAGATATCCCGGCCATGAAGAAGGAGACCGTGTCCTTAAAGGATTCCATCAGAAAGCTTGGTGATGTCAACGTCAATGCCATCGAGGATTACAAGAACCTCATGGAGAGATATACCTTCATGAAGACTCAGCATGATGACCTTGTTGAGGCGGAGAAACAGCTCAAAGAGATCATCAAGGACCTGGATGAGTCCATGAGAAAGCAGTTCCTGGAACAGTTCAAGCTCATAAACAGCGAGTTTGACAAGGTGTTTAAGGAGATGTTCGGAGGCGGTAAAGGAAGTCTTGAGCTTGCGGAGGATGAAGACATTCTTGAGGCAGGAATCAGGATCAATGCTCAGCCACCGGGAAAGAAGCTGGTCAATATGATGCAGATGTCCGGTGGTGAGAAATCACTTACAGCAATCGCATTACTGTTTGCAATCCAAAATCTTAAGCCATCACCATTCTGTCTTCTTGATGAGATTGAGGCGGCGCTTGATGAAAACAACGTAGTACGTTTTGCCAAGTACCTGCATAAGCTTTCAAGTACACAGTTTATTGTAATCACCCACAGGCGTGGTACAATGGAAAGTGCTGACAGACTCTATGGTATAACCATGCAGGAGAAGGGAGTTTCAACCCTTGTCAGTGTCAACCTTATTGATAAGGAGCTTACGAATTAATGGCTACAGGCTTTTTTGCGAAATTACAGGCCGGTCTTTCCAAGACCAGAGAGAATATTGCAAGAGGAATCGACAATGTCTTTTCCGGCAGTTCTGTTATTGATGAGGACTTCTACGAGGAGCTTGAAGAAGTTCTTATTATGGGTGACATCGGAATAAATGCCACCAGCAGGATTTTGGATGAGCTGCGTCAGCAGGTAAAGGATCAGCATATAACAGATCCTGAAAAGTGCAAAGCACTTCTTCTTCAGGACATCTGGAATCAGATGAGAATGGATCCTGAGGCCTATGACTTTGAGGATAAGAAGACAGTTCTTTTCATAATCGGTGTAAACGGTGTTGGCAAGACCACCTCTGTAGGTAAGCTTGCTGCCATATTCCGCAAAAAGGGCAAGAAATGCATCATAGCTGCTGCGGACACCTACAGAGCTGCTGCTACAGAGCAGCTTCAGGAGTGGGCCGAAAGGGCACAGACTCCTATTATCACCGGAAGAGAAGGTGCAGACCCTGCCAGCGTTATTTATGATGCCTGCTCAGCCTTTAAGGCCAGGGATTGCGACATTCTTATCGTAGATACTGCAGGAAGACTTCATAATAAGAAGAATCTTATGGAAGAGCTTGCCAAGATGAACAGGATCATAGACAGGGAGCTTCCGGGTGTTTGCCGTGAGAACTTCATTGTCCTTGATGGTACTACAGGACAGAATGCGATCATGCAGGCCAGAGAGTTTGGCGAAGCTGCCGATCTTACAGGTATAGTTCTTACTAAGCTTGATGGAACAGCCAAGGGTGGTATAGCTGTGGCTATTGTTTCTGAGCTCAATATTCCTGTTAAATATATTGGCGTCGGGGAAGGGATTGATGATCTTGAGAGATTTAATCCGGCTGAGTTTGTGGACGCACTTTTTGAGTGATAAAGGGATTCAAGGTATAGCATAGCCGTGCTTGCACTGGGCAATGTTAGACTTTGAAGACCGAACGGACATGAGGAAAAAAGATGCGCGAAGTATGAGCGCATCGATTTCCGAATGGACGTCGGATTGCGAAAGCGTAAGCGGAGCAATCCGATATCACTCCTATGAATATAGAGGAGGGTTGTATGGAAAAGTTAACACTTGAGAAATTTGAAGAAGCCTATGAGGATGTCAAGAAAGTTACTCTTGATACCAAACTCATTTACAGCGACTACTGGAGTAATGCTACCGGCAACAAGGTTTATCTCAAGCCTGAGAATCTTCAGAGAACCGGTGCTTACAAGGTAAGGGGAGCTTACTACAAGATTACCACCATGTCCGATGAGGAGAGGAAAAAAGGTCTCATCACAGCTTCAGCCGGAAACCATGCCCAGGGCGTTGCTTACGCAGCCAAGCAGTATGGAGTAAAGGCTGTCATCTGCATGCCGACTTCCACACCACTTATCAAGGTAAACAGGACCAAGGCACTTGGTGCAGAGGTTGTTCTTTACGGTGACGTTTATGACGATGCCTACAAAAAGGCTCTGGAGCTTGCTGATGAACACGGCTACACTCTGGTTCATCCCTTTGACGACCTTGATGTTGCTACAGGCCAGGGCACCATCGCTATGGAAATCTTTAAAGAACTCCCTACTGTGGACGTTATTCTTGTTCCCATTGGAGGAGGCGGACTGGCTACAGGTGTTTCAACTTTGGCAAAGCTTCTAAATCCTAATATCAAGGTTATTGGTGTTGAGCCTGCCGGAGCTAACTGTATGCAGGAATCCATAAAGGCAGGACATGTTGTTACACTTCCTACTGTCAATACAATTGCTGACGGTACAGCTGTTAAGACTCCTGGAGAGAAGATATTCCCTTATCTTTGCAAGAACCTGGATGACATCATAACTGTACCTGACGAGGATCTTGTTGTATCATTCCTTGACATGGTAGAGAACCACAAGATGGTAGTTGAAAATTCCGGACTTTTGTCTGTGGCTGCCCTCAAGCAGCTTGACTGTACCGACAAGAAGATAGCCTGTGTGCTTTCCGGTGGAAATATGGATATTATTACTATGTCTTCCGTGGTTCAGCAGGGTCTTATTATGAGAGACAGGATATTCACAGTATCAGTTCTTTTGCCTGATAAGCCCGGCGAGTTGTCCAGAGTATCCGGTGTTATTGCCCAGGTAAAAGGAAATGTCATCAAGCTGGAGCAC
>DFGW01000054.1 GCA_002372465.1 Butyrivibrio sp. UBA3740 | reverse complement strand
GCATCCATATTGATACCGGTCTTGGTAGATCCTACATTAATAGAGGAACAAACCACATCCGTTGATGATAAAGCAATGGGAATGGATTCAATAAGAAGCCTGTCAGCCTCTGTCATACCTTTACTTACAAGAGCAGAATAGCCGCCAATAAAGTTAACGCCCACTTCCTTGGCCACCTTATCAAGGGTCCTTGCAATCTGGGCAAAATCCTCAGGTGTCTTACAGGCTGCTCCTCCTATCAGTGCGATGGGAGTAACCGAAATTCTCTTATTTACAATAGGAATACCAAATTCTCTGGAAATCTGGTCTCCGGTCTTTACAAGGTCCTTGGCTGTTTCATAAATCTTGTTATAGATGTTGTCACAAAGCTCCTTAAGATCTGAAGATATACAGTCCATAAGACTGATTCCCAAGGTGATTGTCCTGACATCGAGATTTTCTTTTTCTATCATTTCATTGGTCTCAACGACCTCATAGATATTTATCATCTTTCCATCCTTTTCATATGACATTTCATAAAGAAGCTACATTAAGCACCCTTTTGAGGCAGGCACAAAATGCCCTGACCGGATTCTTACAGACGGTGCATTGAATCGAAGATCTCTTCTCTCTGGCACTTGATCACAACACCGATTCCTTGTCCAAGAGCTTCGAGATCATCAGCAACAGTATTAAACTCCTTGTCTGTGCCTGTCATATCGACGATCATCATCATATTAAAATATCCGCTTACGATGGTCTGGGAAATATCAAGAATATTGATCTTAGATTCTGCAAGATAAGCGCAGACCTTGGCAATGATGCCCACTGTGTCCTTACCAACTACTGTAATGATAGTTTTGTTCATAACTGCTCCTCCTGATCCATATCAGTTTAGCGCTGCAGCGCGAAACACATTTAACTCATAATACATCAAAGGCTGACTATACTGCAATAGTCCCGCCATATATCGTTAATATAAGCTTTATCAAGGCCTTCCCCGATGATAATAAGGATATCCCTGCTGCAAACAGCGGGTTTTAGGGACAGCTCTTTATCCGTGGCATTTACTTCCACCTGCTCACTATCCGAGGTTCTGACTGACCCTTTTATTCTTATTATATGGCCAGCCTTGCTGTCAGTAAAAAGAGCTGTCAGCTTTTCCTTAAGCTCATCCTCACCTATAGCCACATCAAAATAAAATAAAGAAGTAAACTTATCATCACCTACAGGAAGCTTGGTATATGTTGCATGACGATATCCACTCCCCCGAATGCCTTCAAACTCCTTGTCAGAGATCTTAGAAAAAGGCTTGGCAATCACATCCCCGGCTGCAAATCTTGAATTACACCCGAAGGTCTCCATGGTACTGTTTAGAAAAGCCAGGGCCTCTTTTACGGTTTCATCAGTATGCCCTTCCAAAGCTCTGCTAAGGAGTACCTTCCCTGCCCAGGAAATCTCAGACATCAGAAGATATCTTGAGGTATCGGACAGCTCCTGATAATTGGAAGCATCAACAATTCCTATGATACTGCCTATCTCATACCACTTATCCAGAGGCTCATCATAAAGCACATCAAAAAATTCATCTACATCATAGATTCCTGATGGTTCTATTAAAACTCTGGTATACCCGCTCATAGCCATGGATATAAGCTTGGTCCTGAACCTTCGCCTGTGGGCTTCAATCCCATCGCCTCCAACTATCATCTCCAGGTTGCAGTTATCTCCCAGAAGGTCATGTAAAAGAACCATATCCACATTGACAGCTCCGTAATCATTCTCGATTATGCAGACCTTCTCCCCTATATCGATAAGATATCCGGCATATTCTTTTATAAAAGTAGTTTTACCGGATCCAAGGAATCCGGTAATAAGGTCAATCTTAATCATATAATGGTTTACCTGAAAAATCAGAATTCAATCACGGGAGACATACAGCTCCTCTCAGCCACCATCAGCGGAAAATCATTGCCGTGGTAGGGGTTATCCCCCATCTCTATCTCCACCCTGACTGTCTCATAAGCAAGCTCAGGAAGATTGTTTTCTTTGGATAAGTGACCGAGATAGATTCCCTTCATCTTGTCACTTAGAAGTCTGCATAAGAGTTCTCCGCTCTTCTCATTGGAAAGATGTCCTTTATCACCAAGGATCCTTGACTTAAGCATATAAGGGTATGGTCCTGTCTGAAGCATCCGAACATCGTGGTTGGCTTCAAGCAAAAGGGCATCGCACCCTGACAGGGCTGAAACCGTATAATCAGTATAGCAGCCAAGGTCTGTGGCTATCCCGACCTTCTTATCTCCGCAGTAAACCCTGTATCCGCAGGGCTCCAGGGCATCATGGCTTATGGTCATGGGATTTATGATCATGTCACCTACAACCACTGCCTGGTCTGTAAGGACAGGGACAAACTCTTTTCCTGCCATCTCATTCTTCTTGTCGGTATTAAGGATTCCTTGAATGGTTCCGGCAGTTGCATAAATGGGAATATCATACTTCTTGAGTATGGTCCTTATAGCTGAAATGTGGTCAACATGTTCATGAGTTACGAAGATGGCACTGATATCAGACAGGGTAAGCTCAAGCTGACCTAGCCCCTCTTCAATTCTTTTCTTGCTGATGCCGGCATCCACAAGAATGTGGGTATTGTCTGAACCTACATAGGTACAGTTCCCGCTGCTTCCGCTGGCTATTGTGGTAAAACGCATAAAACAAAAATTCTCCTGACTTCTAAACAATATATGAGGGACAATTGCTTGTCCCTCACGTGACTTAACTTAAATATCACTTCCAGTATACTTCTATCTTGTCGCCTTCATGGATCGGCTGCATATAGTCCGGAGTAGCTCCGTTAAGTATAGTTACTATGGCTCTGCCATTGGGCTTTGACAGGTCAAAGTCAATAGCATCAAATATATCAACAAAAATATAATCTGCCTTGCCGTGAAGAGTAATGGCTTCATTGTTGACTATCAGGTGAAGGTCGTGGGCCAGGATATTCTTAACAACCTCCGGCTCCTCAGGTTCTGACTTCTCATAGGTTCCGTCATCATCCGGAAGATCCTCAAAGGATAACTGTCCATCCTTGCCGGCCTTTAGCCTTGCCTCGTAATCCATGTTCTCATAGGATTCCTCGTTGGCCTCCCTGATGGCCATCTCATCGGCACTTGGGAAGTCCTTGTAGTAATCCATGATCATCTCTTCCTGTGACTTGAACTCGATCTTGAAGTTCTCATAAACAGGAGTATTTAAATCGCCTCGCTCGTTATTGACGATGATCACTGTATCCTCAGTTATCTGAATATCCATCAGTTCAGCAATCTGGGCAGCTGTATTGTAGTCAAGGATCCTGACCTCATCTCCCGCGTGGATATCGTAATAGCCTGTCTGGGCCTGGCCGTTAACTGTGGCATATCTTGAGGCCTCGACATTCTTGCCGTTAACATTGACGTTGAACTTAGTCTTAAACTCCGGAATACTCTCAATAGATGCCTTTCCCGGAGCGCCGGCTGTTGATGGGGTTACCTCAATGATATCATTGGCGTGGATCTTGCTGTGGATGTCAGCCGGCTGGCCATTTAACCGGATTACAGCAGCTTCCCCGGGCTCACCTCTAGAGGTCCTCTCCTTACCGTTAACTGTATATTTCAGCTCCTGGCCTCTCTTGGGGAACAGATCCTCATTGGGGAATGCAGCCTGCATGGCAGCATCGACGATCTGGAGCTTACCATTGTCATAAATCTTGGTCTGGGTTCCGTTGAAGGAAACAAAGATAAAGTTGTTGGCCTCTTCGTAGTAACTGATACAGATACCAAGGGGAGTAACCAAAAGAGAATCTCTCTCGATTCCATCGTTGTTGAGGAAGGTGATGCTCTTCATAACTTCCTCACCCCTTAAGGCAACACGCTCTTCAGGAATATCCATATCCTTGGCAATGGCCTTGGTGTATCCGGGAACACAACCGCCGCCACCTACTACGAAAACAGCGCTTACAGCCTTGTCACCGTTGAGCTTTTTGATCTCATCAGTGGCCTTCTGGGCCATCTCATCGACCTTTGGCTTTATGATCCTGGCAATTTCCTTGGCAGTAATGGACTTCTTAAGTCCCATGATGTCTGTATATTCCACCTTGTCGTTGTGGCTTGCCTGAATTTTGATCTCATCGGCTGCATTAAAGTCCACCAGACAGTGCTGTGCAATGATCTCAGTAATATCATCACCGGCGATAGGAAGCATGCCATAGGCTGTAATGGTTCCATCATCAGTGATACAGATATCGGATGTTCCGGCTCCTACGTCTACAAGAGCCAGGTTCAGCATTCTGAAACGGTCGGGAATTGCAACCATCATAGCTGCAATAGGCTCCAGGGTCAGATTGGCAACGCTTAAGTTTGCTCTCTCACAGGCCTTGTAAAGGCCGTCTACGCAGTCGTCAGGAAGAAAGGTCGCAATGAGCTCAACACTTACCTTTCCGGCCTTATGCCCCTCAAGGTTAGCAATCTGATAGCCATCCAGATAATAATGCATTACCGAATAGCCCACAAGATAAAACTTAAGCTCCGAAGTATTCTGAGTAAGGAATTCCGAATAAGCCTTCTCAACCGCTCCCGAATCAAGATTGTAGATGTCCTCATCAGTTATGGTGTGACCATCCGGATACTCGTATTCATAGTTGGTCCTTACAGTGCGAAGAACTCTTCCCGCTGCAGCTATACACACATCAGTCAGGTGAATATCTGTCTGCTGCTCCAACTTATCGGTAACCTTTCTGATGGTAGCACCAACCTTGCCGATATCATGGATCTGTCCATCCAGCATGGCTCTTGTCTCATGAGTCTCCACAGCCTGGGCGATTACATTGAACTGCCCATCATTCATGTAGCCCACGGTACCTACTACGCTTCTGGTTCCTATGTCCAGTCCGTATACTACCTTTTGATCCTTTTGTTCCAAGCTTGCCATTAGTTTTCCCACTCCCCGAGTTTAATATCTATCTGTACAGCCATCTCATCCAAAGTCCCGCTGTTGTCTATGACAAAATCAGCATTTTCCCTGAATGTCTTTTCATCAAGCTGGCTTTTAAAAATGTCATCTATCTTCTGATCCCAGTACCCCCTGGATTCCTTAAGGCGCCTTCTCCTGACATCCTCATTGGCGTAGACATACCACATTTCATCCACGATGCGCTTATAGCCGTTTTCTATCAAAAGAGCCGCTTCCACAAAGACAAAATCAAGCTTACCCCTGCTGCGCTCCTCATCTATTATATTAATAATAAATGTATTTACTGCAGGATGCAAAATATTATTAACGCTTTCCAGTTTATTTTTATCATCAAAAATAGCGGAGGCCATCTTCTTTTTATCTATTTCGCCGTCATCACCAAGGATTCCTTTGCCCAGAAGAGCTATGAGTTCATCATAGGCAGGATAGCCCTTCTTCTTAATGTCGTTGGCCACCTGGTCTGAATAAATAACCCTGCACTTATATTTGTCCGACACATATTTAAGTACTTCGCTCTTGCCGGCACCGATCCCTCCGGTGATTCCTATGATGTTTGTCTTCCCAACGCTTAGTTTACTTTGCTTCATACCAGTCGCTACCGGTGTGACAGTCAACCTCCATGGGAACAGCAAGGGTAACTGCCTTCTCCATCTCCTCCACAAGAATCTCAGAAACCTTCTCCACCTCATCCGGAGCAGTCTCAATAACCAGCTCATCATGTATCTGCAGGATAAGTCTGGATTTCAAATTCTCTCTCTTTATTCTGAAGTAGACATTTATCATGGCTATCTTCATGATATCTGCAGCAGTTCCCTGAATAGGGGCATTCATGGCAACCCGTTCCCCAAACTGCTTCAGGTTATAGTTACCGCTTTTAAGTTCTGGAATAGGCCTTCTACGGCCAAATAAAGTCTCAGAATAGCCCTTGTCCTTGGCATCCTGAATCGCTCTGTCCTGATAGGAACGAACTCCCGGGTAAGTCTCGAAGTACTTCTCCATGTAGTCTTTGGCTTCTCCCACAGAAATAGAAAGATCCTGAGAAAGGCCAAAAGAGCTGATCCCGTAGACGATACCGAAGTTGACAGCCTTGGCATTGCGCCTCTGAAGAGGTGTCACCTCAGAAAAAGGAACATGGAACACCTTGGAGGCAGTGATGGCATGAATATCATCGCCCTCATGATAGGCACTTATAAGCCCCTGGTCCCCTGACATGTGGGCCAGTATCCTTAGCTCGATCTGTGAATAGTCTGCATCAGCAAATACATATCCATCCTTGGGAACAAAGACCTTTCTGATGAGCCTTCCAAGCTCAGTCCTCATAGGTATGTTCTGAAGGTTAGGCTCCGTGGAGCTGATCCTTCCGGTGGCTGTTATAGTCTGATTAAAGCTGGTATGGATCCTGTCGTCCTTCTCAATAAAGGCTGCAAGGCCATCAGCGTAGGTTGACTTAAGTTTGGTAAGTCCTCTGTATTCCAGGATATCCGCAACAATCTTGTGCTGGGGTGCAAGCTTCTCCAAAACCTCGGCAGCCGTGGAATATCCGGACTTGGTCTTCTTCTCAGCAGGAAGTCCAAGCTTTTCAAAAAGAACTTCTCCAAGCTGTTTGGGGGAGTTGATATTGAAGGTACAGCCAGAGGCTCCATAAATAGCTTTCTCCAGCTCCTCTATCCTGACAAGGAGCTTATCGCCGTAATCCTTGAGAGCATCCCTTCTGGTGATGATACCTTCCTTCTCCATGGCATAAAGGATATAGGAAAGAGGCATTTCAACGTTATAAAATAGCTTCTCCATACCGGTCTTGGCTAGCTTAGCCCTTATAGGAGGCGCTGACGCAAAAGAAATATAGGCGATCTTGCAGGCATAATCAGCAACCTTCTCTTCTGCTGATGAAGACAAAAGCTCTTTTCCGAAAACATCTGCCTTCCTGGCCATGGGAATTCCCAGATACTCAGTACTGATGTCCCATGGCTCATAATCATTCTTAAGAGGATTGTTAAGATAAGCTCCAATAAGGACATCAAAGCATCTTGGCTTATCTGCAAAACTCATATCCCCGGCATCATACCCGGATACCCTGTCCGTAATCTCCGCAGGGGTGAAGAACCTGTAGCTCTCCTTGATATCGAAGGTCACAAGGCTGGAACCCCCGGATAATTCAGAAAGCTTCTGCCCGAGGTAAGCTGTCGTAATAAAGTTTACAACAGGGATGTATACTGCACTTGCTTCATCAAAGCACAGGGCAAGTCCCAGCGCCTTTATATCAGATTTGTCCTTCCCTTCCTTCTCGGTGATAAAGTAATATGAAACGGTTGATGCACCGGAAGCCTTTTTAAAGATTTCCTCAACCTCATTAAGATCAGAGGTTATGGTCATGGAGTGCTTGAACTTAGGGGTCTCCACAACCTTTCCTGATGGAGAAAGGCCCTTTAAGGTCTCCTCCAAAGCCGCTAAAACATCAGGAGTAACAGAGCTTTCCCCGGGAACAGTCATGCCGTTTATGGCTGACAGAAGCTCTGAAAACCTTGTGATCTGCCATTTAACAGACTCTGTACAAGGTGCTTGTTCAGAAAAAGAAATATCAAATCCATCATAGGTGCCGGAAGATAAAAGCTCCTTCATCTTATAGAATGCACCGTAAAGACCATTTATCTGATGTCCATCAGCACCTGTAAAAACAGGCACACTGTCATAAGCATCACTTATTAACTTAACCCCATCAATAACAAGTTTATTCAAAAAAGTATTCCCCTTAGAGTGCTATTGCCAGTAAAAGACATATTGCCAAAAGCGCTGCTACCGCAATCTCCAGAATATAGCTGGTCATTACCAGATACTTGCGAACATGAAGGCGCTTTTTGGAATCACTTAAAAGATGCTCCAGTTCCCTGCTCAGATTGAAGGTATTACCATCCTCAAGTCTTTGCATACCCACACGAACCAGAAACTGAATGGTCAGTTCCTCCTTGCACTCCGGACAACTGTCTATATGGCTAAGGAAGTCCGACAGTTCCTGATTGTCCAGGTCATCGTCCAAAAACTCCGGGATTAACTTTTCAGCATCCTTACATGTCATCATACCATTATATCTTCTACATCTTGTGTATATTTCTGGCGAATTTGTATCTAATTCTACAACATATAGAATACTACAAAAGGTGCTTTTTTTCAATGAAAAGTGGACCTTTAGAATCTCAAAATCACAAACGCAAAACCGGCCAGCGCCTAGCACTGACCGGGTCCGCTGCAACTTACGTTTAGGGGAACGTGTTGCTATCTTATGAAATTATGAAATTGAAACGAGCTAAGTTAGCATCGAAAGGTATTTAATTACCAGAATAACCTGAAAATGGATCTGATAACTTTTGTCACTACCCTGGCAACAGTCTTAACAACTGCCTTAACAGCCTTCTGAACTGCAACAACTACAGGTGCCGGCTTTGCAGGTGTAAGTGGCACTGAAGGAACTGAAGGCTCAACAACTTCTCCACCTTCGCCTGTTCCGGGCTCAACGACTTCTCCGCCTTCTCCAGTTCCTGGTTCAATGACTTCTCCGCCTTCACCCGGGGTCGGCACAACAGGCTCTCCGCCTTCTCCAGTTCCCGGTTCAATGACTTCTCCACCTTCGCCTGTTCCGGGCTGAGGTGTTTCGCCACCCTCACCTGTTCCCGGCTGGGCTTCATCTATCTCGATAAGTTCGATGTCATCAATGTAAATATCATGCTTTTCAGTAATAGCTACGCCGTCTACAGCACCCATAGTAATGTTAAATCTTGAAGCTGTATCTGTTGGATTCTCCATCTTGAACTGAGCTTCAACAGTCTGCCACTGTGGTCCAACCTGGATGTTTCCTGTGTTGCTGTAGTTGGTCCAGTTGCCCTCAAACTGCTGCATGCAGTATTTGATAGTTCTCTCAAGGGTAGACTTTACTCTGAAGGAAAGCTTGTAGCTCTTGCCCTCCTCAAGAGTGATTCCATCCTGGTTAAGCTGAATGTACCAGTCCTGACCACTGCCTGTATTCTCAATTGTGATGGCAAAGGTATGATCGTTGCCATTCATGTTATCGATGACATAGTTGGCCTTTGCTGCTCCGTCGATGTAAGGTGAGAAACTTGCAATTCCTGCATCGAAGGAACCGTTCTTTAAAAGAGCTGACTCTGTCAGGAACAGATTGTCAAGGAAGTAGGTACCTGGCTCTTTGAACAGGATCTCAACATAGGAGCTTTCCCTTGTGTTATTTTCTTCGAAGCTGATCTTCTTGGAATATTTCGCATTCTCTCCTCCAAGTTCCGGTGCAAATTCCTTGCCTGAAACTATTACGCTAAGCCCGTTACTGCCTGCGGCATCTGCGCATCTTGCATTAAAGCTTAAATCGTAGGTTCCCTTGTTGATAGGTGCAAGATTACTCTGTCTTATCTTTACTGTCTTTCCTTCAGGAACAACAACCTTAAGTTCTCTGTTTGTTCCCTGATTTGTTACGGAAACATTTGCCTTGTCTTCTTCATCGATCTCCCAGTAGCCAAGTCTCTTTTCACCCTGGTCAAAGGATCCGTTGTAGATGTAGTTTCCGTCAGGTCTTATTACCTTTATGCCCTCTTCCTTAACTTCTTCACCGGACTTATGTACAAGTCTTACATTGTCGATGGTTACAGGCGCTGTTGATGCCTGCTTACCAAGGTTGAACTCCAAAGAGCCGTTGGCATCAGTCTTCTCGTTCATGGTGAAATCCAGAGTATAGGTCTGTTTCTGAGTGCCAACTGTAACAGTTGTGTCGTTGAAGTATCTGATCCAGCCTCTGTCAGGACCTTCGATATCTACTACGATATCTCTTTCCTCTGTGGAATATGCATCAAAGGAAAGCTCGTACTCCCAGCCCTTATACATAGGAACATTTTCCTGCTTGAGCTGGATTGAATATGTCTGAGAACCTACCTTGT
Source organism: Butyrivibrio sp. UBA3740 (assembly GCA_002372465.1). Lineage (GTDB taxonomy): Bacteria > Bacillota > Clostridia > Lachnospirales > Lachnospiraceae > Butyrivibrio. Next base: position 3,565 of record DFGW01000054.1, on the reverse strand, counting down.
CAGGAGTGATGGTGATTCCTTCCTCTGAAAGTGCATAGGTAGCGCCTGATGCGTCAGATTCAGTGTGGAACTTCCAGTTATCCTTATCAGCATCTGCTGATCCGTCAATGCCGATATCCTGACTAAAATCACTATTGTTTACATAGTTGCCGCTCTCATCAGCTTCCCTGAAGGTTACAGGAGCAGCTTCAGGCCTTGTTGCCTCGCTCTCCATCTTCTCATAAGCCTCAGCAGATCTCTGATAAACCTTTACATAATCAATCTCGTAAGCATCATCATTCATGTGTGAGTATGTATCCTCGTCAGGATAGCCTACCCAGCTTCCTCCTACTGCAAGATTGAGGATTACATAGAAGTTCTGATCAAAGGGTGCAGGATATGTAACCTGATTGTCATCATCAGTTCCTGTGTACCAGTCACTGGTCTCATAAACCGGCTCATCATCCACGAACCATGTGATCTTTCCAGGATCCCACTCTACAGCGTAGGTGTGGAAGTCATTGGAATAACCGTTGTCTTCAATCACCTTAGACCCCTGGTTCTCCTTGTGGCCTGTTCCTTGGCTGTATCCGTAATGGATTGTGTGATAGGACTTGGAAGTGTTCTGTCCCATAACCTCCATGATGTCGATCTCACCACACTTTGGCCACTGACCGTAAAGTCCTTCGTCTGTAGCCATGAGCCAGAATGCAGGAAGATAACCCTGTCCTGCCGGAACCTTGGCCCTTGCTTCAAATCGTCCATATGTAAAATCGTGTTTTCCCTGGGTTGTGATACGTCCGGAGGTGATCTCACCAGCCTTCCCCGATGAGGCTGATGAGGATGATGCCCCCGATCCACCCGAAATTGCACTTCCTTTTATCGTAGCGGTAGTTCCGCCATACCAGTGGTAATTGTTGGCGGGATCCAAAAGACTTACCTCAACTGCTCTGTCAGCATTTGAAGTTGCCTTTACTGTGAAGTGGTAGTTTCCTGCTTTTAAGTTAAGATTGCTTTGCTGAAGCTGATAATTCCAGTTGGCATCACCTGAAGCATCAATTGTAAGGATCGCTTTCCCGCCAGCAAATTCATAGCTTCCTGCTGCAGGAGAGGTAATACCCACATACCATCCTCCATTTTCAAAGCCTGTATCCTGAAGAAGTTCATTGCCCTCTTCATCAGTAAGCGAGATATCAAAAAGAGCTACTGTAGCCTTTGCTACTCCCTCAGCAGAATCTCCAACTTTACCAAAGTTAACCTGGATGGCAGCTGTTTCAGTTTCATACTCTTCACTTACAGTGAAATCTGTACTTACTTCTGTAACTTCTGCTTCAGGAGTTTCCTGTGTTTCCTCTTCCAGCTCCTGCTGCTCATCCTCAGTCTCTGCTTCAGTTACATGAGGTTTGATCTTAAGAGTTCCGTCGCTTACCTCAATGTTGCCCTCATCCAAAGAGGTGTATCTCTGAAGCTCTGAATTTACCCAGCCGGGTTCATGTGTCTCTACGTTCCAGCTGTCTGTATCAAGGTATCCACCATCAAACTCGTCCTCCCAGACAAGGTTGTAGCTCTCATCCACACCTGATTCAGGTATCTGGCTGCCTGCGCCTTCGTTCTGAGCCAGAACATTTGATGGAAGCATAGCCACTGCAGTTGCTACAGACATGGCTGCTACTGCTGATTTTCTGATCAAAAACTTTCTCATAGACTACTCCTTACCCAATTTCTAAAAATTCTATAAACTGCATTTGTTAAGTCCATATCTTAATCACTTTGAAACAAAATCTATACCAAAAGGAAAGAAAAAATACCATATCCATGACATAAAATTATAATTTTCATGCACAGATATGGTATTATTGAAAAATAATGTTATACTTTGGTTTGAAAATAACAGAAAAGAGGCATATTATGGCAATTTCAACCAATCTTTTATTAACAGACAAGGACATGATACACAGAAGCCAGAACGATGAGCTTATGTTCTATCGTCAGGTTGCCGGCGGAGAGATCGAAGCCATCATGGAGAACTGTAATGAACATAGATTTTTAGAGACTGAAGGGGTTGGAACTCTGTCCCGGGATCCGGTCCTTAACCTTAAATATCACTTTGTAGTAACGGCTGCGCTGGTTTCCAGAATTTGTACAGAAAACGGCATGGAGATGGAGATGTCCTTCAGGCTCAGCGATTATTACATTCAAAAGCTGGATTATCTCTTTTCCGAAAAAGAAATTGAAGAATGGCACAACAAGATGGTCATCGACTACACAAAAAGAATGAACATGCTTAAGCAGAACTCTGCTCTTTCAAGGCCCATATCCGAGTGCATCAACTACATCTATGCCCATATCAAGGAGAGAATCACTATTGAAGATCTGGCAAAGGCCTGTGGTAATTCCACCAGCTACATCTCAAGGCTCTTTAAGAGCGAGATGAGCATCTCAGCCAGCGATTACATCAGAAAGGTCAAGATTGAAAAAGCCAAGAATCTGCTTAGATTCAGCGATTTTTCCATGGTGGAGATAGCTTCCTACCTGTCCTTTTCCTCCCAGAGTCACTTCATCAAGCTCTTCCAGGAAGAGACAAATCTGACACCAAAAAAGTACCGCAGTATGTACTACGGTACTCATTGGAAAGGTACAGAGGAAGAAATCTGATCTAATTCTTTTATTCAGCTGTCCATTCAACGGTCATGGAAACTTTTCCGCCACGGATTCCTATGGTCACTTCCTTAGCCAGGTTGGCAATGATGGATTTTTCAAGTTCATCCTTTGCCTCCTGTGCAAATTCCATATCTTCACTGTTCTCAACTCCTGAGATGTAATCACTCATCTTCCAGAATTCATTGTCACCGGATGCTGCGGAAAATGATGTAGGATCAGCAAATCCCAGCATGGCATGATGAGAAGCCATGGCATCTCTCTCATCCTCAGGCAAAAGAGCCAGCTCAAAAGCTTCCCTGATCTTGCCGATAACTCCCTTTGCTGCAGCATTTTCTTTTTTTGAAGAAAGCTCCATGAGCTCACTTCTTTTCTTGGAATACATGATAGTTTCTGTATCAAGATGAAGAGCATATTTGTCGCCGTTATTCTCAATCCAATATTCTGCCTCCATCTCCCCTGTTATAGAGCGGAACAGATTCATCATCTCCTCTGCCAGAAGGTGCAATCTCATCTGTCCCTTTTTAGGAAGGCTGGCAGCAAATTCTTCTGTAAGATTAAGTGCTTTCTCAGTACAATCCTGATTAGTACCGATAACGATAACTTCAGACTTCATATTTAGCTCCTTTCGTTTAACTCAGCTGACTTTCTTTGAACCAGTGCTACAGAAATCTCTTTTAACTTCTCATCATTTAAGATGTACTTTTTCTTGAACCAGAAAATAGCAAATACAAGACCAATAATCGGAATAATCGTCATAGTCATTCTAAGACCCATCTTCTGCGCTGCGCTAACACCAAGGGAGTAGTCAACTGCTGTGGCAGCCTCCTCAGTATCATTACTAAGTGCAAGGATCTGAAGCGCAAGAGCTGCTATAAGAGCTGATATACCTGATGCCAGCTTAACAACGAAGGTCTGCATGGAGAAA
>DFGW01000224.1 GCA_002372465.1 Butyrivibrio sp. UBA3740 | reverse complement strand
CAGAACCGTGCTAACACACTTGCTATCTGGTGTATGTGGGCACAGGTTGTTCCTACATTCCAGCTTATCGGAAGATTCCAGGCAGCTCTTCCTTCAATTTACGGCGGAGCAACAGCTGCAGGTGTTAACACAGAGATGCTTTACAACTCAGCAATGCAGATCTATCAGTCAGGAGCAGGCAAGACAGCAGCAGCCGGCGAGGCTATTTCAGCCCTTGGAATCACTGCTAATCCTACAGCACAGGGCGTTGTAGCTATCCTTGCAATTGCAATCAACGTTATTTGCATGGCTGAGATCATCAAGAGATCAGTTAAGCTTGGCAAGAATCCTTATGCTAATGAAGTATTCGTTGGAACTAAGGACTTTGATCTTGCAATGGAGCGTGCAGAGGTATAAATGGATAACATAAGAGTTATAGAGGTTAAGAGAAGCATCTTTGAGAGCAACGATAAAGATGCAGATAAGCTCAGGGGTGAGCTTAAGGAGTCGAAGACATTTCTTTTGAACCTTATGTCCAGTCCGGGTTCAGGTAAGACAACAACCCTTACCAGAACAATTGAAGCTCTTAAAGACAAGTACAGAATCGGCGTTATGGAAGCTGATATTGATTCCGATGTTGATGCAAAAACCATTGCACAGACAGGAGTTAAGGCTATTCAGCTCCATACTGGCGGAATGTGCCACCTGGACGCCGATATGACAAGACAGGGCATCAAAGAGCTTGGTGTTGAGGATGTTGATTTTGCCATCCTTGAGAACGTGGGTAACCTGGTTTGCCCTGCTGAGTTCGATACAGGAAGCACCAAGAATGCCATGATCCTTTCGGTTCCTGAAGGACATGACAAGCCACTTAAATATCCTTTGATGTTTTCTATCTGCGATGTGGTTCTCATCAACAAGATTGATGTAATACCATACTTCGACTTCGACATGGAAAAGTGCAAGGAATATATTCTTATGCGCAATCCCAAGGCAAAGATAATTCCTATCTGCGCCAAGACCGGAGAAGGGATAGATGAGTGGGCCAAATGGCTTTCACAGCAGATTGATGCTCAGGTTAAGTAAATATTTTTAAGGCAATGAGACTATGGAGATGCCAGGCGATAAACAATGGGGAAGTTTATCTTTTACTATTGTGTTGTCGCCCGGCATTTTTCTGGCAAAAAAGTAACTTTTGGTACCAAAATACAGAATAATTAAGGTTTAAAACTATGCATGAACTTGGAGTTGTTTTCCGCATAATTGATGATCTTACAGAAGTGGGAAAAGAGAATAAACTTGAGAAGATCCACACAGTTACTATTCAGCTGGGTGAGGTTTCCGGGGTTGTACCATCTCTTTTAACTGATGCCTGGAAGTGGGCAGCTGACAGGACAGAGCTGATGAAGGGGGCAGAACTCATAATTGAGACACTTCCTGCCGTAACCTTCTGCGAGAACTGTAAGAGTGAATATGAAACGGTGACTTATGGCAAGATATGTCCCAAATGTGGCAGTGAACATACCTATCTCCTTAAGGGGAATGAGTTTTTGATAAAAGAGATAGCGGCCACTTGATATAGATTTTGGCAAATTGGTGAGCAAAGAAAGAAAGGGTAGTTGAGATGGATATGAACAATTTTGATATGAAAGATCTTATGACTCCATATTCACTGGATCCAAACCGTAACAGAGAAGACCCCAGGGCAGGGATCATTCCTGATACGGTGGATATGGACGCGCCTTTCCGTGAGCCCCTGGCAAGGTTTTCAAAGGCTGTAACGGACAGGAAAGAGATTAAACTTGGTCTTGAGAAGATCACAAAAGAAAGCCCCGAGTACTGGGGACTTTACAATCTTATAACAGATGAGCAGTGTGAAATAGCTCTTAAGCTTGAAAAGCGTAAGCCAAAGACTTTTGAGCAGATTGCAGCTCTTTGTTCTAATTATTCCAAGGAAGAGCTTCAGAAGCAGCTTGACGAGATGTCCTTTAACGGCGTTATCGAGTGGAACTATGAGAATCCCAAGCACGAGAAGCAGTACGTGCTTCCTATGTATGTACCTGGATCTGCTGAGTTTGGCAACATGAACCATAAGGTTTTGGAGGCTCATCCCGAGGCAGGCTCTTTCTTTGAGAGAATGAGCCGTATTCCTCTTGAGGGACTTACACACATGGTTCCTATGGGCGGTGCAGGTGTTGGTATGCACGTAATTCCTGTAGAAAAGGCCATCGATATGAAGGGATCACCTATTGATCTTGAGAAGATCTCATATTGGCTCGATTACTATGAAGGAAAGTATGCTGCTTCACCTTGCTCCTGCAGAAGATCAAGAAAGACCTTTGAGCAGGGCTGTGCTGATGATCCTGAAGGATGGTGTATTGCTGTCGGTGATATGGCTGACTACGTTGTTGAGACTCAGAAGGATGGCCGTTACATCACTAAGGAAGAGGCGCTTGAGATTTTCAAGCAGGCTGAGGACAACGGCTTTGTTCACCAGATCACTAACATTGACGGACAGGAGAAGATCTTTGCTATCTGTAACTGTAACGTTAATGTATGTTATGCCCTTCGTACTTCACAGCTTTTCAATACACCTAACATGTCACGTTCTGCATATGTTGCTCACGTTGACAAGGATGCCTGTGTTGCCTGCGGACGCTGCGTAGAGGTTTGTCCTGCCGGTGCAGCTACTCTTGGACAGAAGCTCTGCAAGAAGGATGGAAGCGAGGTTATTTATCCTAAGATGCCTCTTCCTACAGAGAAGAAATGGTCACAGGAGATGTGGACTGAGGACTACCGTGACATCAACCGTATCAATACTCACAAGACAGGAACAGCTCCCTGTAAGACAGCTTGTCCTGCTCATCTTCCTGTTCAGGGATATATTAAGATGGCATCCCAGGGAAGATATGATGAGGCTCTTGCTCTTATCAAGAAGTACAATCCACTTCCTGCTGTATGCGGACACGTATGCAACCGTCGCTGCGAGGATGCATGTACAAGAGGAACCATCGATCAGGCTCTTGCCATTGATGAGGTTAAGAAGTTTATAGCTATGCGTGATCTTAAAGCTGAGACACGTTATGTTCCCAAGAAGGTTATTCCTAAGATCGGTGGTGGCTTTGACGAGAAGGTTGCTATCATCGGTGCCGGGCCTGCAGGTATTTCCTGTGCTTACTACCTGGCACTTAAAGGATACAAGCCAACTCTGTTCGATAAGAACAAAAAGCCCGGCGGAATGGTTACCTATGGTATTCCTTCCTTCGTAATGGAGAAGGATGTCGTTGAGGCTGAGGTAGATGTATTAAGAGAGCTTGGCGTAGATATCCGTCTCGGCGTTGAGGTTGGTAAGGATATTACCCTTAAGCAGCTCCGCCAAGAAGGCTACAAGGCATTCTATATTGCCATAGGCTGTCAGGGCGGTCGTGGAGTCAATGTTCCCGGAGAGGATGCCCAGGGCGTTATCAAGGGTGTTGATATTCTTCACGATGTTATCGACGATGAGAATTACAAGCTTAGCGGCGATACAGTAGTAATCGGTGGTGGTAACGTTGCTATCGATGTAAGCCGTACAGCCCTTCGCTGTGGTTCAACCAAGATCACACAGGTTTCGCTTGAGACCCGTGACATCATGCCTGCTCTTCCTGAGGAGATCGAGATTGCTGAGTCTGAAGGCGTTGAGTTTAAAGGCGGATGGGGCCCTAAGGAAATCCTTACAGAAAACGGTAAGGTTAAGGGCATTATCTTCAAGAAGTGCACTCAGGTTAAGAATGCCGAGGGGCGTTTTGATCCTAAGTATGATGAGAATGAGACCATGGAAATTGCATGCTCTAACGTTATCCTTTCAGTAGGACAGGCAACTGTATGGGGCGACCTTCTTAAGGATGAAAATGTTGAGTTCAAGGGACCTGCTCCTGTAGCTGACAAGATCACATTCCAGACCACAGTTAAGGATATCTTTGTCGGTGGAGATATGTTCTACGGACCAAGATTTGCCATTGATGCCATCGCCTGCGGAAAAGAGGGTGCTGAGTCAATCCACAGATTTGTTCAGCCTCATTCTTCACTTACAATCGGACGTGATCCTAACTTCTTCCTTGAGCTGGATAAGGATGATATCTCAGTCAAGGATTATGACCATGTAGGACGTCAGGTTCCCGGCAACAAGAACACTGATGGCAAGCTTTCCTTCCGTGATACCAAGCTGGTATTTACTGAGGAACAGGTTAAGAAGGAGACATCACGTTGTCTTGGATGCGGAGCTTCAATTGTTGACCCTAACAAGTGTATCGGCTGCGGACTTTGTACAACACGTTGCGAATTCGACGCCATCAAGCTCAGAAGAGATAATCCTGATGCTACAACAATGAGAAAGGCCGAGGAGAAGCTTAAATATATTCTTCCTAACGGCGTGAAGCAGGCTATTGCAAGACCTTTTGTGAAGAAGACGCCCAAAGAGACAGCATGGCTTGATAAATAATTCTTTTGTTCTTGAAATTTGAATAAGCAGTTTGGATTAAGTCAAGTGTTCCGAGTGTGCACTTGACTTAATCTTTAAAAATGTTTATTAATAAGTAGGTAACGCTAGGCTTACATAAAAAAATAAAGGGGCTTATAGAATAAAGCTAATGGCAACTAAGAAAGAGACTAAAACAAAAAAGAATTCATTATTGATAGTTGAGTCACCCACCAAGGTCAAGGCTATCAAGAAATTTTTGGGTGCAGGCTATGAAGTGGCTGCCTCCAACGGTCATGTGAGAGACCTTCCCAGAAGTACTATGGGAATTGACGTTGATCATGATTTTGAACCCAAGTATATAACTATCAGAGGAAAGGGAGATGTTCTTGCCGAGCTTCGTAAGCAGGTCAAAAAAGCTGACAAGGTTTATCTTGCAACTGACCCGGACCGTGAAGGAGAGGCTATCAGCTGGCATCTTTGCTATGCTCTTAAGCTTGATGAGGCTGACGCCAAAGTTCAGAGAGTAACCTTTAATGAGATTACCAAGAACGCGGTAAAAGAAGCTATGAAGCACCCCAGGGATATAGACATGAACCTGGTGGATGCCCAGCAGGCAAGACGTGTTCTTGACAGAATGGTGGGCTACGAGATTTCACCTATCCTCTGGTCCAAGATAAAAAGAGGACTTTCGGCAGGACGAGTTCAGTCTGTTGCTCTTCGTATAATTGCTGACAGAGAGGAAGAGATTGATTCCTTTATTCCTACCGAATACTGGACCCTTGATGTAAATCTTTCTGTAGAAGGAGAGAAGAAGCCTTTAGTTGCTCACTATTATGGAAAGGGCAACGAGAAGAAAGAAATCGCTTCCAAGAAAGAGCTGGACGAGATCTGCAAGTCCCTGGAAGGGAAGAAGTACGTTGTGTCAGATGTGAAGAAGGGTGAGAGGACCAAGAAAGCACCTCTTCCTTTTACCACCTCCACACTTCAGCAGGAAGCTTCAAAGGCACTTAACTTCTCAACTCAGAAGACCATGAGAGTTGCACAGCAGCTCTACGAAGGAATCGAACTTGGCAAGGAAGGAACCGTTGGTCTTATCACTTACCTTAGAACAGATTCCACCAGAGTTTCAGATGAAGCTGTAGCTTCTGCCAATGACTATATTGTTAAGAATTACGGAGAAAAGTACCTTTCCGAGTCCGTTGCGGTAAAAAAGAACGAAGGAAAAATCCAGGATGCTCACGAAGCTATCCGTCCTACATATATTGATCACACACCTGTAATGGTGAAGGATCACCTTTCAAGAGATCAGTTCAGGCTTTATCAGCTGATCTGGA
>DFGW01000232.1 GCA_002372465.1 Butyrivibrio sp. UBA3740 | reverse complement strand
CGCAGGCAGGATGTATGATGGCGACGGTGCGCTCCTGGTGGGAAACATGAGTCTTTCTCTGGGTGACAAGGTGTTCATTCTTGTTGGAGGTGCCGGTGATGTGACCTCCTCAACGAGAGGCGCTATGGCAGGAGGATTTAACGGCGGAGGCGACAGCTTCTGGTCAGGAGGCGGCGGAGGTTGTACCGAATTATATTACAGGAATAACAGAGTTGCAGCTGCAGCCGGAGCCGGCGGAGGAAATTACGACTCAAGCGGAGAACCTGGAAGAGAGAGCTATGGCAGCCAAAACTATCTGACAGGCGATAAGTTTGGTGAAGGTACCGGCTACACTAATGATGATGGCTCAGGAGCCGGCGGAGGAGCCGGATGGCGCGGCGGCACAGCCGGTAGCCGTGACGGAGCGGGCCATGGTGGTATAAACGGATTCAACAACCAATATTTCTATGTATCATATGAAAGCGGCGGAAACGACGTTTCCAACAATAGTAATGTTGACGGCTATGCAAGGGTCTACAAGAACTGATGAAGAGAATTATTTGTATTTGCCTGACACTATGTTTTTTACTCTGCGGATGCAGCTTGAATTCAGATACTGTCGATACCAGTGCCAGTAAACTGTTTGACGACAGGATGCTTAATGCGCCATCGGACCGTTTTGATCTTGATCTGGCTAAAATTGCAGCAGAACTAAGTGATCAGGCAGAGAGTACTTCCGATACAAACATAAAAAAGTGCTACGCTAAGTACGGTATAAAAAAGACCAAGACCGAAAACTATAATACTACCATACTTGGTGGCAGCGCATACTGCCTGGGCGTTAAGAGCATAGAAAGCAATGGTGAAACCGACATTATCATTGTGGTTACTGCAAGGGGATCCACGACGAAGACAGAATTCCTTGGTGATCAGAGGTTGCTGGCTGAAATCTCTTTTTGGAGAAAAAAGGATTTTAATGGCTATAGTGTCTGGGATAATGTGAAGGAATTTGAGGATACCATTTGGAATAGCCTTTATAAGTATATGGAATCCCTTAAGAACGGGGGGTATTTTACAAAGAATACCAGAATTAAAATGCTTGTAACCGGACACAGTCTTGGTGGTGCTGCAGCAAATCTGGTGGGCGCAAGGCTGAAAAGTGATATTCTGGATAACAGTGCCTGGTCAGGACTGATATCCAAGTCAGACATTCATGTATATACGTTTAATGCTATTTCGGTTCTGACGACTGCGGGCAATGAAGAGAGTGGCTATGAGAATATCCATAATGTCTACAATAAGTATGATTCTTATGGCCCTAATGGAAATCAGAAGGATTTTAATGCCAGCTCCCCTTATTGCAAGTTTGGTCATACAGAGATGTATGAGAGACAGGATAAAGAGGAAGGCAATTCCTGCAACAATCATATGAATTACAGGGCGGCGCTGGATAATCCGGAAGAATACAGGCTCAGTACCTGCGCCGGGAAAGGAGCATTTCAAAAGAGCAGGAGTGATGACATCGAGTCATCTGAATCTTCTTTGGAAGCTTCGGAACAGGAAGAGCCACCGACGAATGATGAGCAGTATTATTCTGATAATGATGAGCAATATTCTTCCAATACGGTTCCTCCCGGAACATACCTGTCTACAGATGGCTATGAGCAGGTATTTGAGTTTTATGAGGGGAACGGGATTTCCATGAACGCCTTTGGTTTTAGTGCAGATGGAACCTACAAAATAGAAGGTGGAAGAATAGTTGTAAACTACGTTATCTTTGGCAGTGAAACTGTTTGGAGTCCATCTTTTAGCATGGACGGAGATACCATAAATATAGCGGGAACAGATTTTATAAGAGTCAGTGAATGAAAACAGGGATTGCCTTAAAGCAATCCCTGTAAATCTTTAAAGAAGGTGGGATAGGAGATGCCTACGCACTCATCCCCGATTATCCTGGTGGTACCTTCCGCTGCCAGAGAAGCTATTGCAAAGCTCATGGCGAGGCGGTGGTCATTATGGGAGTCGATGTCGGCGCCCTTTAGCGGCTTTCCGCCGTGTATTATCATTCCGTCCTCAGTGGCTTCTATATCACAGCCCATTTTGGCAAGCCCCTGAACAACCGTGGCTATACGGTTTGATTCTTTTATCTTGAGCTCGGCAGCATCCTTTATGATGGTGTCGAAATCTCTGGTGGCAGCCAGAATGGCCACAACAGGAAGCTCGTCTATCATCGTCGGTATTTCTTTTCCCCCGATAACAAACTGGCGGTTCTCATTGCCGTGAAGCTCAGAGTACCTGACAAGGATATCAGCCTTGGGTTCCTGGGATTCATCCATATTAAGGAGAGTGATATCTGCCCCCATCTGCTCCAAAACGGTGAGGATACCTGCCCTTGTTTTGTTGATGCCTACATTTCTTATAAGAAGCTCCGAACCCGGTACCATAAGGGCAGCAACAATGAAGTAAGCTGCTGATGAGATGTCACCGGGAACGTTTATCTTGTTGCCGTGAAGTGGCATTCCGGGATGAAGGATGCAGACAGCACTTCCGTCCCGGGCAACCTCATTGTGAATGTCTGCGCCAAAAGCGGAGAGCATGATCTCAGTGTGGTTCCTGGAAAGGGCAGGCTCGTATACTACACTGTCTCCCTCTGCGTATAATCCTGCCAGCATGATGCAGCTCTTTACCTGGGCTGAGGCAACGGGATTTCTGTAGGTGATCCCTCGAAGGGCCTTGCCTCCGGTGAACTTCAGGGGAGCGCAGTCATTGCCCATAACTGAAACAACTTCGGCACCCATCTGTGTAAGAGGCTTCATGATTCGATTCATGGGCCTTTTTTCTATGGAATTGTCTCCGGTTATCATGGAGTCAAAGGGCTGGGCTGCCAGGATACCTGACATAAGCCTGGTTGTAGTTCCGCTGTTTCCTGTGTACAAAGTGGAAGTGGGAGCCTGGAAATTATGAAGTCCCCTTCCGTGTACTGTTATGGTGGGAACCCCGTGAGTGGGGCTCATGGAATGCTCTATAAGAACTCCGAGCTTCTTAAAACAGTCAATGGTGGAAAGGCAGTCGGCGCCTTCCAAAAAACCTGTAACTTCGGTGGTACCCTGTGCCAGGGCTCCGAACATAATACTTCTGTGGGAGATGGATTTGTCCCCCGGAACGAAGATGTCCCCTTTGATGGGACGGGGGGCTTTTTCAAGAGCAATCATGGTTTTCCTCCGCAAAAATCACTTAACGTAAAAACTGTAGCCTGCAGCTGAGAGTATGTCTCTGGCCTTGTCAAGACCATCCTTGTTGTGGAGCTCGATCCGCAAGGTTCCCCTTTCATACTCTCTGTTGTGGACAATGCCGATGTTCTTGATGTTGATGAGGTTATCGGACAAAAGAGTAGCGACTTTGGCCAGGTTACCGGGCTTATCGTCGATCTCCACATGAATATCGTAGACCTTTTTGATGGGACCACTGCCTGCATCAAGGAAGGACTCACGATACTCCCTTGCCGTGGAAAAGAACTCCAGAACCTTTTTCTCATCATGCTCATCAATGGCGAGCTTTATATCACACAGGGAATCAATGTATCTCCCCAATAGCTCTGAAATATTGAAGGAATTGGTCATGCAGATCTGATCCCACATAACAGGAGAGGAAGAGGATATCCTGGTGATGTCCTTAAAGCCTCCTGCTGCGATGGTCTTCATGAGCTGATCCTCGGAATCGCTGTCCCTGACCAGATTGACAAGGGATGCAGAGATTACGTGGGGCACGTGGCTTATGGCTGCAGTGATATAGTCGTGCTGCAGATAGGGAACCACCAGGGGCAGAGCGCCCAGGTTCTTTACAAGCTCAACGTACTCTGAAAGTCTCTTTTCATCCGTTGATTCTGTCCTGGTAAGGATGTAGTAGGCGTTCTCCAAAAGTTTTGCCTTGGAGTTTCCATAGCCTATGCGCTCGGTGCCGGCCATTGGGTGTCCGCCGATAAACTGATCCTCCAGGGAAAGTTCTTTTACCAGCTCATGGATACTGGTCTTGACGGAGCCAATATCGGTGATGGTGGTCTTCTTGTCTATGTAGGGCAAAAGAGCCTTAAGATTCTCATTGTTGATCTCCACAGGAGCACACAGGAAGATGTAGTCGCACTCTTTGAAGTCTTGGCCAATCTCGTAAAGGGGCTTGTCAATAATATGCTCCTCGTAAGCCTGGTTCACAGTAGAAGCGTGTGGTGTATATGCAATGATCCTGGAATCAGGGGAAAAGAGCTTTATGGCTCTTGCAATAGAACCTCCTATGAGTCCAAGACCTATAAATCCGTAGGTTTTCTGGTCCAATTGAGTAATTTCCTCCTATTAGATGGAAGCATGTTGTTAATCACTATATCACTTTAAAGTGTAAAAATCAACAATAATATATTTGTGCAAAAGTGCCTATTATACTTGTTTTGCAAGTATATTTTTAGTAAAATGGTTATATGATTTTCTTGGGGGACTGTATCATATCTCATACATTTTACCCAAAATA
>DFGW01000219.1 GCA_002372465.1 Butyrivibrio sp. UBA3740 | reverse complement strand
GCCTGCTGATGAGTATCAGTTCAGAATTTTTGTTACACCGGTTGGACCATATTTCAAGGGTGGTGCAAAGCCTATTACTGTAAAGATCAGTGATTTCGACAGAGCAGCACCTCACGGAACTGGTAATATCAAGGCGGGACTTAACTACGCCATGAGCCTTCACGCTATTGTAACAGCTCATGAAGAGGGCTTTGCCGAGAATGTTTATCTTGATGCTGAGTCAAGAACATATATTGAGGAAACAGGTGGTGCCAACATCATCTTCGTTACCAAGGATGGCGGACTTGTAGTTCCTAAGTCTCACACAGATTCAATCCTTCCTTCAATCACAAGAAGATCCATTGTTTCAGTGGCTAAGGATGTCCTTGGACTTAATGTAGAGGAAAGACCTGTTAAGCTTTCAGAGGTTCCTGAATTCGTTGAAATGGGTCTTTGTGGAACAGCAGCTGTTATCAGCCCTGTTGGCAGGATCAATGACCACGGAAAAGAGATTGTCTTTGCTAATGGATGTGATGAGATGGGACCTGTAATCAAAAAGCTTTATGATACACTTACAGGTATCCAGATGGGAAGAGTAGAAGCTCCCGAAGGATGGATTCACCAGATCATGTAATACAAAAGCGCAGGAGATTTAAAGCTCCTGCGCTTTAATTATTTATTACAATATTGGGAGTACTTCTTCGGTGAGATTCCTACGGACTTTGTAAAAGCCTTTAAGAAATTGCTGTAGTCTGAGAAACCGCAACGGTCACATACTTCGCTGACTCCAATTCCTTCTGCAAGAAGAGACTTTGCAATTGAGATGCGACGGGCTGTCATGTACTTATTGATGGTTGTGCCGGTAGCAGACTTAAAGATTCTGCAGATGTAGGACTCGCTGATATAGAACTGCTTTGAAAGGTCTCCGATGCTGACAGGGTACTGGATGTTGTTGTTCAGATAGGAGAGGATTGCATCGACCTGTTCGTTGTAGGTGGCAGGCTTTTCAGTCTCCTTGTTGTTCTCCCGGTCGGTAACTATCTGATTGATCATGACGAATAGCTCTGTGAAGGTGGCTTTCTCTAAGAGGTCATGGCCAAAGCTGTTGCTTGTGACAATCTTATTAATAAAGTAAAGAAAGCGTCCCTGCTGTTCCTGGGTCAAAGTAACCTTGTGAGAGAACTTTTCGGTTCTTTTACTAAAGCAGGCATCAAGATCGGTTTCCTTGGATGATACTGACTTCATGAACTCCGGATCTATCATGATGACAATTCTTTCGTGGAGTTCTTTATCTATCTGGGTCAGATAGTGGGAGTCATACTGATTGATCAGGAAAAGATCTCCCGGAGCAATATCATATACCTGATTGTCTATAAGAAACTGTTTTCCCCCTGAAATTGAAAAGTATACTTCATAGCAGTCATGGATATGCATTTCCATGGCTTTTTCGTCCTTATATAAATGAGCTACGGAAAAGTACTTGTTCTCAATACTCTTTGCCATTGCTTCCTTGCAGGAGTTTAGTTCTTTCATGTGATGATCCTCTTTTTGGCTTATTAAAAGTGTAACTTCATAATACATTGATGCTTCATAATTTTCAAGTTTTCTTTATTATGCATCTAAAATATTTATTTTATTGTCTTTGCACTACTTGTTTTTTGACTTTTTGAAATCTTAAAAAAGTCTGAAATTTCACCCGAAAATGCACGGATTTTAGAGTAATAAGCTATTATTAAAGTAGCGCACTATTTAATGTTTTTTTATTTGTATTTTCTGAAAAGAGGGAATATGGACGTTAAGTTAAAGCAAGACCAAAAAGATTTAAAAAAGGTTATTGAAACAGTCCAAACTACGAATTCTAATGATGATTTCGTTGTTCTTGATGTGGAGCAGAAGTCTGCCACTATGGTCCAAACTGCTCAAAAGTCTTTTTATGATGAGCCTTACGCTACGGATCTTGACCTTTTTGACAAGGATTTTTACAAGAACCCCTATCTTCTTAAAGAGAAGATGAATCAGGATACGGTAAAACTTGGTAGCAAGACCTGGAAGCCCAATGAACAGCAGAAGGTAAAGAATCAGCGCATTACAGAAGCTAAAGCTATTTCTAAAAATGCCACCGGATATACTTTAGACCTCCATAAAAATATATTAAAAGTAAATAAAGCTCATACAAAAGAAGCTGAAAGACATTCATTTGATGCCTATACTCAGTATCTGGGAAGGCTTTCTTCTGTACATTTTACGGGAAAAATGTTTACCAGTGCCTATATTGCTCAACATTTCATGTCCTGTTATGAAATTGTTGATAATTACAAGAGATTTAAATCCCTGGGCCTTATTGATCATGAACAAAACGAAATAAAGGAAGATTTCCTCAAAAACAATAGTGAGTTATTTGAGCTCTTTTCAAAAAGAATCAATGAATTTGCCAAGAAAAATCATATAGATCTCTTTTCCGGAGACGGGACTGAACAAAAGCTTCGGGAAGACGAAAAAATCTCGAGTGCTGATTTTAACAGATGGCTTATTCTTATTGGAGATGTTAAAGCCCAGAGAAATGAAGAACGTCTTAACAAGGTTTTAGAAAGCACTAAAGATATCCGGCTTCAGGAAAGTGACCTTAAAAATCTCGAAAAGCCCGTAGAAAAAGTTGATTATATAGAAATAGATCAATTTGCGGATTATTATGAGATGGATACTGCAACGCGGATAAAGTCAATTCCAAAGCTTAAGGCTGATATTAATGCGGTAATGTTAGAAATTGGACCCGAAGCCCCTACGCTTATGAAGGTTGATCTTCGAAAGGAGCTTAGCTCTTTACAGGCAATGCTTCGCTTTGCAGAAGCCGAGCTTGCTATGTATAAGGTCAGACAGCAGGGCGGAGATGATATCGAAAGCCTCAAAAAGAATTTCCCTGCTGAGGTAAAAGAGCTTTATGCGGCCAGTGAAAATATAAGAAAGCTTCAAAAGCGGGAAGTAAGTGATTTTGATATTGTAAAGACTGTCAACAGGGACATTGGTAAGCTTTCCAGAGAAGAGGCCATGTCAACCTATTCAGACCAGGCCTCCATGAAAAAGCGTATTAATATCCTGCGCTTATCCGATGCGCTTCTAAGGAAGTTCGATCCAAACGATAATAATATAAATAACGATAATGTAGCTGCCTCTGAGCTGAATAAACTTATAAGCAAATATTTTGACAAGAATTTTTATAAGGTTGGTGACAGACAAGAATCAAAAGCCATGAAAAAGGTTCTGCTTTATATCAAGGACAACGATCTTAGGAGCAAACCTGCTTTTTCAGACCTTATAAAAGAGATTGATTCAATGACAAACGGAAGTCTTGACTTTGATCTGAAAAATGTACCGAAACATGCTGTATATTACGACAAGGCTGACGCAAGGCCGGTAGCACTGACCACTCAAGGTATGTCTCGTCCGGCTTTTGGAAAGCTTAGTTCCTTGTATGCCAAATTTACCAAATGGGAAGATAGGAGAGATGAACCTCTTTTTCCCCATGAACCCACAGTAAATGATCTTAGGCAGGGTAAGGTTTCAAACTGCTGGATGGTTTCAGCAACCACTGCTTTAATAAATTATGATCCGCAGATTATAAAGAATGCCTTAAAGGATAACGGTGACGGAACAGTAACGGTAAGACTGTTTAAGCATGAAAGAACCACAGATAGTGTAAAAACAGTACCCATGTATATCAGGGTTAAGAAAGAAACGCCAAAGCTTTGGGTAGGTGGTGCGATAAATACCTCCGGTGCTCTTTGGATGCATATGCTTGAAAAAGCAGCAGCCTTTGTTGGATACAGGAAGGCTGATCAAATGATGCCGGAACTTGGTTACAACTCCCTCTGGCATGGGGCTCAGGGTGATTGGTTATTTGCCCTTACAGGACAGAGCCATGAAATACTTGCTTTCAGTGCCGGTATGCAAGAGCAACAAGGGATGGATTTTGAATCGCAGGTTTATATGCACGGATTCAAAGGGATCAATATTCCTTCCAAAGGTGGTTTCCAGGCTGCAATTAAGGATGAGAAATTCAGGTCTGAATTATTTAACGACATCCTCCATGCAAGAGAAAATGGCTATGTATATACCTATGGAACAAAAAATAACCATGCTACAGGAATGAATAATGGTCACGCTTACACAGTTCTTGGCGCCAAGGAAGTAGATGGTGAGAAGTATGTAATTCTTCGTAACCCCTATGGAAATATGAGCACTATGTATGACGAAAAAGGTAAGCTCTATAAGACGGATTGGCATTTATCTTATTCAATGAATGAGACTTATGGACAGTTTATTATCAAGCTGGATGATTTCTGCAAAAACGGAAATATGATCTCAAGGCTTGATATGAAAAAGTATTATGATCCGGCTTATGCTGAAGAAGTAAATAAAAAACGTGAAGAGAATAAACAAGCTGCGAAAGCTGAAATACAAAATGAAGTTGATAAAGAACAGAATGACTGGTGATATTTGGCCGAGGTGACATAATGAGCGCAGAGAAGATCAAGAATACTAATGTATTAAAGTTCAAGGAATATATTCCGAAGGAATATATAAAGAGCATTATGAACAGAGAACTAAGCGCCATTGCAGGGTTCTTTAATGACGAATATGTTGGCGCTTTGGTTTATGAAGAAAATGGCGGCCTTGTTGTCATAAGATCCATATACGTTGACCCGGCTTTTCGCCTTCTTGAAGTTGGAACAGATATGTTTGAGCTCCTGCCAAAGAAGGAGATCTCATTAACCTATGAGGCTGAAGAAGACAGAGTTACCCTTGAAGCCTTTTTTGAGGCAATGGATGTTGCCCTGGAT
Organism: Butyrivibrio sp. UBA3740; assembly: GCA_002372465.1. Taxonomy (GTDB): domain Bacteria; phylum Bacillota; class Clostridia; order Lachnospirales; family Lachnospiraceae; genus Butyrivibrio. The sequence goes on along the minus strand of DFGW01000219.1, from coordinate 2,869 downwards.
AGGTATGATGCTCCCTTTGCGAATTTTACTTTGGCCGATGCAAAAAAGGCCTTAAAGCGCATTGATGCCTCAAGAAGCGGAGACTATGGAATATTCCAGGATAAACTTGATTATAGGCAGGAAGACATTGTTATGGGGTGGTTTAAGGACGAATTTGGAGAAGCCGGGCTTGACGGTGAAGTATATTCCCCTTCTTCCATATTCTATCTGGAGAACAATGAAGTAAAAGGAGCTATTTTTATTCGCAGGGATGAAGCCAACGATTTTGATATCATTTTACACGGTCCGGATTCTCCGCCGGAGGATCTTTTGGTGGTAGACTATATCTTTTGCGACAGCTCCAACAAGAAAGTCCTTCCCGGGATGATGTACAAACTGGTTACCAGGCTTTCCGAGGAATTCAAGGACGATACTGTAATACAGGGACTTATAATGAGTGAAAAGGGATTGGAGCTGTATAAGTCTATGTTTGGAGAGCCGGAAATGTATATTCCTGTTTTCTCTACTTAATTCTTAAGAAAACTGTTGACAAATGAGAAACTGGTGGGTACAATACATAGGTATGCTAATGATTAAACGTAAATGAATGCCTTGAAATAAGGCAGTTTCTTATACGGATACAGTAAGGAGGTGTTACTGAAATGTCAATCTGCCCAAAGAATAAGTCATCAAAAGGCCACAGAGATCAGAGAAGAGCTAACTGGAAAATGACAGCTCCTACTTTGGTAAAGTGCAGTCATTGTGGAGCTCTTATGCAGCCTCACTGTGCATGCAAGAAGTGCGGCTACTACAATAAGAAGAGCATTGTTGAAGTTGAGGCATAATTAGTAAAACCTCATATTTTACAAGAAATTTTAAGGCTTTCCGGTATCTTCCGGAAAGCCTTGATTTTTGTAATCTGCTTTAGTACACTAGATTTGTTCTGAAATTATAAAGGGGGAAGAGTATGGGTGACATCGTTCGTGTTGCAGTTGATGCCATGGGCGGAGACAATGCTCCTTTTGTCACAGTAAAAGGTGCAGTTGATGCTGTAGCGGAGTGCAACAACCTTAAAGTTTTTCTGGTTGGTCAGAAGGCAGCTGTTGAAGCTGAGCTTTCCAAATATAATTACGATAAAGAGAGGATCGAGCTTGTAGACGCCACTGAAGTTATCGAGATGGCGGAACCACCCGTAATGGCTATCCGCAAGAAGAAGGATTCTTCTATAGTAAAGGCCATGTATATGGTCAATCACGGAGAGGCCGATGCCTATGTTTCTGCAGGAAGTACCGGAGCCACACTTGTTGGCGGCCAGGTTATAGTGGGAAGACTAAAGGGGGTAGACAGAGCACCTCTTGCTCCTTTGATCCCAACTGAGAAAGGCAGCTCACTCCTTATAGATTGCGGAGCTAACGTAGATGCCAGAGCCAATCACCTGGTGCAGTTTGCCAAGATGGGAACTGTATATATGGAGAACATAATGGGAGTCAAGAATCCTACCGTTGGTATTGTGAACATCGGTGCGGAGGAAGAAAAGGGCAATGCTCTGGTAAAAGAGACATTTCCGCTTTTGAAGAACTGTCCGGATATTAATTTTATCGGAAGCGTTGAGGCAAGGGACATCCCCTCCGGCGCAGCAGATATCATTGTCTGTGAGGCATTTACAGGAAATGTCATTTTGAAAATGTATGAAGGTGTTGCCAAGTCCCTGGTAAAGGTCATCAAAAAGGGCCTTATGAGCAGCCTTAAGACTAAAATCGGCGCACTTCTTATCAAGAATGATCTTAAGAAGACTCTTGCCAATTACAGTATGGATCAGTATGGCGGAGCACCAATGCTGGGACTTAAAGGACTTGTAGTCAAGACCCACGGCAGTGCCAGCGATATAGAAGTAAAAAATTCAATTTTGCAATGTGTAACCTTTACAGAACAGCAAATTAGTGAGAAGATTAGCGCAAAGATTTCAGACTGATTTAAAGCGCTGATAATACATTAATAAAAGGAACGGGAGATATAATATGGAATTCGAGAAAATGAAAGAAGTTATTGCAAACGTACTCAACGTTGATCCGGAGGAGATCAAGCCTGAGACTACATTTACTGAGGATCTTGGTGCTGATTCTCTTGATCTTTTCCAGATCATTATGGGGTTGGAGGACGAGTTTGACGTTCAGATAGATCCTGAGAAAACAGAGAATATCAAGACTGTGGGCGAAGCAGTTGAACTTTTGAAGTCAGCTATTTCTAATAAATAAGCTCATTTGAGGCAGTTTTAAACTGCCTCTTCTTTGTATTATGGAGTGATTATGTTAACAGATGAGGATTTAAGCAGGTTTGAAAAGGTATTGGGTTATACCTTCAGGGACAGGGCACTTCTTGTTCAGGCTTTGACCCACAGCTCTTTTGTCAATGAGCAGAAGATCAATAAAAAACCCGATTATGAAAGGCTTGAGTTTCTGGGAGATGCAGTCCTGGAGATGATCTCAAGCGCCTATTTGTACAGGACATTTCCTGACAAAAAAGAGGGAGAAATGTCCAAGATCAGAGCTTCACTGGTATGTGAGGGGGCTCTGGCTTTTGATGCCAATCAGCTTGGTATCAGGGAATATATCCAGCTTGGAAAGGGTGAAGAGGCCACAGGCGGAAGGAATAAAGAGTCTATTATTGCCGATGTAATGGAAGCGGTGATAGGAGCTCTTTTCCTTGATGGCGGAATTGAACAGTCCAAGAGGTTTATTGACACCTATGTACTGTCAAACATAGATGCAGTGCAGATGTTTGTGGACAGTAAGTCTCTTTTGCAGGAGATGTCCCAGGGGGAGAATCTGGGTGCAATCAGGTATGAAATATGTGGCGAAAGTGGACCTGAACATGATAAAATATTTGAGGT
>DFGW01000127.1 GCA_002372465.1 Butyrivibrio sp. UBA3740 | reverse complement strand
TATCGTATATTAGTAGTGTTACAATGAACATCTCCTATGAGGAGATAGGCATTATCATTAAGGATATGGAGATTGCGAAGAGTCGCATAGACTCCAACGTAAATATAGATTTGGCCCTGGAGCTGATGCTTCTGGGCATTAAGGAGCATTTATGACAAGAGTAATCGGCGTAAGGTTCAGAACTGCCGGCAAGATATATTTCTTTTCCCCGGGAAAATATGTGATCAAAAAAGGCGATCACGTCATCGTTGAGACAGCCAGGGGAGTTGAGTACGGAACTGTAGTGTCAGAGCCTCGGGAAATTGAGGATGATCAGGTGATCAAGCCGCTGAAGACAGTTTTAAGAACAGCCAGCACCAAGGACGACGAGCAGGAGAAGGCCAACAGGGAAAAAGAGAAGGAAGCCTTCAAGGTTTGTCTTGAGAAGATCAAAAAGCACAACCTTGAGATGAAGCTTATTGATGCAGAGTATACCTTCGACAACAACAAGATCCTGTTCTACTTTACTGCAGATGGAAGAATTGATTTCAGAGAGCTGGTAAAAGACCTGGCGGCTGTATTTAAGACAAGGATTGAGCTTAGGCAGATCGGCGTAAGGGACGAGACCAAGATAATAGGTGGTTACGGTATTTGCGGAAGACCGCTTTGCTGTCACTCCTACCTTTCAGATTTTGTTCCGGTATCCATCAAGATGGCCAAGGAGCAGAGCCTGTCACTTAATCCCACCAAGATTTCCGGTGTATGCGGAAGGCTTATGTGCTGCCTCAAGAACGAAGAGGATGTCTATGAGGAGCTTAATCGCAAGATGCCCGGTGTTGGTGACTTCTGTGTTGCCAAGGACGGACTTAAGGGAGAGGTTTCCAGTGTTAACATCTTAAGGCAGACAGTTAAGATCCTGGTGGATGTTGATGATGAGAAGGAAGTTCACGAGTACAAGCTCGAGGAACTTGAGAGCATAAAGAAGAAACAGAAGAAAAAGAACAACAACAGTGGCAAGAAGAATTCTCAGGAAGATGCAGAGATGAAAGAGCTGGAGAAGCTTGAGAAGATTGAAAAGCAGGAAGGAAAATCCAAGCTTGGGGACAATTGAGCTTAAAGCTGGAGAGCGCCTGGATGATCTGCAAAGGAACGGCTACAAGATCATTCAGGATCCGGAGAAATTCTGTTTTGGAATGGATGCAGTTCTTTTATCCGGGTTTGCGAGTGCACCGGAGAATGGAAAGGTGCTGGACCTGGGAACAGGTACCGGCATAATACCTATCCTTATGGCAGCAAAGACTAAGGCTGCGTCTCTGACGGGGCTTGAGATCCAGGAGGAGAGCGCGGAGATGGCCGGCAGAAGCGTTCTGCTAAACGACCTCCAGGACAGGATTACAATTGTACAGGGAGATATTAAGGAGGCAGGGCAATTATTTGACGCTGCCTCTTTTGACGTGGTTACAAGTAATCCTCCTTATATGATAGGAGGCCATGGGCTGAAAAACCCTGACGGGCCAAAGGCAATAGCAAGACACGAGGTTTTGTGCGACTTGGAGGACGTGGTAAAGGCAGCAGCAAGGCTTCTTAAGAGCGGAGGAAAGTTTTACATGGTCCACAGACCCTTCAGGCTCTCGGAGATCATGGTGCTTATGCACCAGTACAAGGTAGAACCAAAGAGAATGCAGCTGGTTTACCCCTTTGCTGACAAGGAGCCCACGATGGTCCTGATAGAAGGCGCCAGGGGTGGAAGACCACGCCTTACTGTTGAAAAGCCGCTTATCATATATGAAAGTCCCGGGAAGTACACACCGGAGATCTACGATATTTACGGGTATTAAGCTGCGAGACCATGTACAGGCTAAGACCCGGGTAAAAAGGAGATCATTATGCCAGGAAAATTGTATCTTTGTGCAACTCCTATAGGAAATCTTGACGATATGACTTTCAGGGTTTTAGAGACCTTAAAGTCAGTCGATCTCATTGCAGCTGAAGACACCAGAAACAGTATCAAGCTGCTGAATCATTTTGACATTCACACTGAGATGACCAGCTATCATGAATATAATAAGTACGACAAGGCGCAGTGGCTGATCCAGAAAATGCAGGAAGGGACTAATGTTGCGCTTATAACGGACGCCGGGACTCCTGCTATCTCGGATCCGGGAGAGGTGTTGGTTTCTGAGTGCCAGAAGGCCGGAATCACTGTTACCTCATTGCCGGGGCCGGCTGCCTGTATCACAGCTCTGACTCTCTCGGGCCTTGGGACAAGGAGATTTTGCTTTGAGGGGTTTTTACCTTCTGCTACTGAGGATAAGAAGGGCAGAAAGAGGATACTGGAGGATCTTAAGGACGAGAGCAGAACCATGATCATCTACGAGGCGCCACATCATTTAAAGTTGGCGCTGGATGATCTTTATGAGACCTTAGGGGACAGGAGAATTTCTATATGCCGTGAGCTCACCAAGAAGTTTGAGGAGGTGAGACCCACTACAATTTCTGAGGCGATTTCTTTTTATAAAGAAAACGAACCAAGAGGCGAATACGTTCTTGTGATCGAAGGAAAGAGCCTTTCTGAGCAGGATGAGGAAAAGAGGCTTTCCTGGAAGGAGATGAGCATCGAAGATCACATGAAGTTTTATGAGGACCAGGGCATTTCTCATAAGGATGCCATGAAAAAGGTGGCAGCAGACAGAGGCGTGGGAAAGAGGGAGATTTATCAGGCGCTTTTAAGTGATCAGTAGTATGAAATAGGTAAAACGTTGCATCGCTATATATTTACAACATAGGGCTTTATGATATAATGATTTGGTAAAAATGGTAAAATTTATTCGAGAGGTTTTAGACAGGTGCCAAAGAAAAAATCAGAGGGTTCCATAACAATTAAAGATATAGCTGCGCTCAGTGGTGTTTCCATATCCACAGTGTCTAATGTGCTTAATGGCAGGACAAATAAGGTCAGTAAACAGGTCGCAGATAAGATAATGACCGTGATGAAAGAAACCGGGTATAAACCCAATACCCTGGCAAAAAATCTAAGAGCCATTTCCACAAAGACAATAGGTGTCATCGTGGAGGACCTTGTGATATTCACCACATCACCGATAGTTGAAGGTTTGATGCATCGCACCGAAGAAGCAGGATACGATGTTGTCATTGAAAATATGCGCCTGTTTGGACGGTGGAGTGACAAATGGATGCATGATGATGCCCTTTTCAGGTCCGCGCTGGCTAATGTGATGAACAAAATGGAATCCATGAACGTGGATGGCATTGTGTATATTGCAGGCTATGAGCATGAGGTTGTTCTCACAAATGTACCGGAAGATGTTCCTATAGCCGTTGTTTATGCCAGTAGCATGGACCCGAAGATTCCATGCTTTGAGCTTGACGATGAGCAGGGCGGATACATGTCCTATAAATATCTGCATTCAATGGGACATTCTAAAATTGCGATAATTTCAGGAGAAGCGTCCAATCTTCATACAGTAAATCGTCTTCGAGGAATTCAGAGAGCGATGTTTGAGGATGGAGTTCTCTTTGATCCTTCATATGTTGTTCCCCAGTCCTGGAACAAGGCCGGGGGCTACAATGGAATGCAGCAGTTAGCCTGCAAAGACTTTACAGCAGTGATCTGTTTTTCTGATCTTATTGCTTCGGGCGTGTATGAGTATTTGCTGGAACATGATATGAAGCCAGGGGAAGACCTTTCGATAATAGGTTACGACAATCACGAGGTTTCCAAGCTCCTTTCCCCGACACTGACAACTATTGCCTTGTCTCTTGAGAAGATTGGAGAGGCAGCGGTTTCCTGGGTTATACAAAAATGTGAGGGCGAGGATGTGGATAGCGCTGACAATTTGGAGGTTAGGATTCCCGGAGAACTGATAGAAAGAAACTCAGTTATAAAAATAAATTAAGAAAAGCCTTAAGAGCCGCGATAACAGTTACTTTGAATGATTTGATTTGGAAACTCGGTCAAAGCAACTGTTATCGCGGTTTGCTTTTGCTTTTTTGGTGTAACGTTTCTGCTAATATAAAACGTTTTCTGTACAAGATGCACAAAAACATATGTGTAATATAGAATTAATTGACTATTGACTATAAAAACACGTAAAAATATAATACAGATATGCGAGGTGTAACGATACACCATATTTTATAGGAGGATATGAAAATGGGTATTAAAAAACGTTTATTGGCCATGGGTATTGCTGCTACTACCTTACTGGGTACTCTGACAGCTTGTGGTGCACAAGAAGTTGCATCGGCAGATGGCGGCTCAGCAACTGAGGCAACAACTGAGAAAGCTGAGACTGGTAGTGCTGAGACTACTGAAGCATCTTCAGATGGCGACGCAGCACAGGCAGCTATTGATGCCAGAAAAGCCGCAGCACAGGAGAGCGGAGAGTATCAGAAGGTGGTTGTTTCTTTCTTTGACTGGACAGGGGCACCTGCCGGTATAGACAGAGTTAATGAAGCAATCAGTGAGCACACAAGAGAGACTCTGGGTCTCGATGTCGAGCTTCTCATCATTGACTCAGCTGCTTATACAGATGATATCAAGCTTATGCTTTCTTCGGGTGAACAGGTAGATCTCTTTTCTACTTGTGGACCTGGATACATGACTTGTGTTAACAACGGATACACAGCAGATCTTGAAGAAAATGATCTTCTGGCGACATATGGAAAGGAGCTTAACGAGCTTATCAGACCTGACTATCTGGATGCCTGCAGAGTAGGCGGCACATTGTATGGAGTTCCACCTATTAAGGACTATGCTATTCAGACAGCATGTATCCTTATCGGTAAAGAGTATCTTGATGGTGCAGGCTATGATCTTTCCAAGTTCAAGACTGATGATCTGGGATATTACAAGGCTACCTGGGATGATGTAGATGATATGTTTGCTGCAATCCATGAAGCTTTCCCGGACAAGACTGTTTACTCCACACAGGACAACCTTCTTACACAGGGAAGCTGCGTAGATAATATTGCTGGTGATTACTTCGGAACACTTCTTGATCCTGCTAACAGCCTCAAGATTGAAAATGTTTATGAGTCAGATCTTTTCAAAGAGTGGGCAGACAGAGCTTACAGATGGAACCAGGCTGGATATATTTCAGGTGACGCTATGAGCGATAAGACTGGTGCTTCTGCAAGAATTAAGTCAGGTGCTTATATGGCAATGATGTCACAGGCTAAGCCTGCTTATCAGAACCAGATTAACGGTGAGTGTGGCAGAGATATGGTGATCTTTGATGTAGGTGATAGCTTCATGTCATCATCAGCCGTATCAGCATTCCCTTGGTGCATGAATCAGGCTACAGAGGATCCGGTAGCAGCTATGCAGGTATTAAATGCTCTTTACACAGATCCTGTTGTTGCTAACCTTGTATGCTGGGGACAGGAAGGTGTTGAGTATAAAGTTAACGCAGATACTTCAATTAACTGGGCAGATGGCGTAAACGCAGACAATTCAGAGTATTATCCTAACGTTCTCTGGATGATGCCAAACCAGTATGCAGCTCATGTTTGGGAAGGCGATCCTATTGATGTAGGTGAGCAGACAGCCAAGTTCAATGATAACTGCCCTGTAAAATCTAAGGCGCTTGGATTTACCTGGGATAACAGTGATTACGTTTCAGAATTTACAGCTCTTAAGAATGCTTACGAAGAGTTTGGACCTCAGGTTGTATACGGATTTGTAGATCCTGAGACAGGACTTAAGCAGCTCAATGATGCACTTAAGGCTGCTGGACTTGAGGAATACATGACTGCTAAGCAGGCAGCTCTGGATGCATGGGCATCAGAGAATGGTATTAACTAAACGGAAAGCTTTGAATAACTGATTAAAAGAGCCAGCTGATTATTCGTAGCTGGCTCTTATACTAAAAAATGGTGTCAAAATGAGTAAAAAGAACAATTCGCAACCAAGTAAAAAGACATTGAAAAGAAGATTTATCCGATACATTCCGTTATACATCATGGCTTTACCGGGGCTTATATATTTATTTATAAATAACTATATGCCTCTTCCCGGCCTTGTACTGGCTTTTAAGAAATATAATGCAAAGAAAGGCATATTTGGATCAGACTTTGTAGGCTTTAAGAATTTTAAATATCTGTTTGCCACCAAGGATGCTTTTATCATCACAAGGAACACGATCTGCTACAACCTGGCATTTATCGTGGTAAATACGATACTGGCGATTTTTGTAGCTATCCTTCTTGCTGAAATGACATCCAAGATAAAAAATCTCTATCAGTGCCTTATTCTTTTGCCGTTCATGATCTCCATGGTAATTGTAAGCTACCTTGTTTATGGATTTTTATCTACGGATAACGGATTCATGAACAATACGCTTTTGCCACTGTTTGGAAAAGAGTCTGTCAACTGGTATATGGAAAAGAAATATTGGCCATTCTTACTGACTTTTGTTAATGCCTGGAAGGTAATTGGCTACAACTCCATAATCTATATTTCAACAATTTTGGGAATTGACAGGGGAATATATGAGTCTGCAGCGATTGATGGTGCAGGGAAGTGGATGCAGATCCGGAAAATTACAATTCCTCTTCTTAAGCCAACAGTAATAATGCTTACACTGCTTGCTATAGGACGAATTTTCTATTCGGACTTTGGTCTTTTCTACCAGGTTCCTCAAAACCAGGGTGCACTTTTTGCAGTGACAAACACAATTGATACATATGTATACAGAGGTCTTTTGGAGCTGGGAGATATGTCCATGGCTTCTGCAGCAGGTCTGTATCAGTCATTGGTTGGCTTTGTGCTGATTCTTGGAGCCAACTATATGGTAAGCAGAATTGACAAAGACAGTGCATTATTTTAAGGAGCAGGATAGATGAAGGACGAGCAAAAATTTCAGATAATTGCACATGCTGTGATGATATTGCTATCAGTATTTGCAATTCTTCCTATGATTTTAATGGTAGTAAGCTCTTTTACCGATAACGACGTACTGATTGCTGAGGGATACAAATTCTGGCCTTCGAAGTGGTCAGTCTACGCCTACGAATATATTTTCAGTACAGGAAATTCTGTAATTAGAGCATATGGAGTTTCAATAGTACTTACGCTGGTGGGAACTATTTTGTCTCTGGTCATAACGACGATGCTGGCCTACACAATATCTAAAGCAGATCTACCGGGCAGAGGGCTGATCACATTTGTTATTGTGTTTTCTATGCTGTTTAATGGAGGACTGGTTCCTACATACATCATTTATACAAATGTGTTCAATATTAAGAATACATTTGCAGCACTTCTAATCCCTGGACTATTGATGAATGGATTCAACGTCATGCTGATGAAATCCTATTTTGTATCCAGTATTCCGGGGGAAATCCTGGACGCAGCTTTTATTGACGGAGCGGGAGAGACTATGACCTTCTATAAAATAGTAATTCCGCTTTCAAAACCGATATTGGCGACAATTGCCCTGTTTGCAGGTATTGCTTATTGGAATGACTGGATGAATGGATATATTTATATCACCAAGAGAACAGACCTTTACTCTGTTCAGAACCTGCTCAACAGAATGATGCAGAATATCCAGTTTTTGTCCCAGTCCAGTTCAAATGTACAGAATGCGACAGCGGGTCTATCGGCAATTCCTCTTGCGTCTGTAAGAATGGCAATGGCAGCAGTAGGCATTCTGCCTATCATGGTAATGTATCCTTTCGTTCAGAAGTATTTTGTAAAGGGCATTACTCTGGGTGGTGTAAAAGGTTGAAAAGAAGTTTAATATTCAAAGGGCTTTGGAGCACAAACTTTAGCAGAAAGAGAATAATATGACTAAACTATATATTAATCCGAATAGAAAAAAGGGTCACATTAACCCGGAAATACAGGGGCATTTTTCGGAACATTTAGGAAGATGTATATATGAAGGGTTGTATGTGGGAGAAAATTCAGATATTCCGAACGTAAACGGAATGAGAACAGATGTAGTAGAAGCTCTTAAAGAGATGAGAATTCCTGTTCTTCGTTGGCCGGGGGGCTGTTTTGCTGATGAGTATCATTGGAAAGACGGCATTGGAAAAAAAGAAAAAAGGAAAAAGATGATCAATACTCATTGGGGCGGAGTGGTTGAGGACAACAGCTTCGGTACCCACGAGTTCATGGAACTGTGCAGACAGCTTGGATGTAAGTCATATATAAATGGAAATATGGGTAGCGGTACTGTCAGAGAAATGAGTGAATGGATTGAATATATGACCCTGGATGGAGTCTCACCCCTGGCAGATCTTCGAAAGGAAAACGGACAGGAGAAACCATGGAAGGTAGACTACTTCGGTGTGGGAAATGAAAACTGGGGATGCGGCGGAAATATGCTCCCTGAGTACTATGCTAATGAGTACAGAAGATATCAGACTTATTTAAGGAATTACAGCAAGGATCATTCCATATTTAAGATTGCCTGTGGACCCAACTCCGGCGATTATGAGTGGACGGATATAGTGATGAAGACCTGTTTCAAAAACTGTGGACCAAACCATGGCTTTATGAATGGGCTATCGCTTCACTATTACACGGTACCGGGACCCTGGGAGAATAAAGGCTCGGCAACTGATTTTGACTTGGAAAGCTACTACCTCACACTGAAAAAGACACTGTTTATGGAAGAACTTATCTCAAGGCACACAGCAATCATGGATAAGTATGATAAGGATCATGAAGTTGGTCTTATTGTTGATGAGTGGGGAAACTGGTTCGATGTTGAGCCGGGTACAAATCCGGGATTCTTATATCAGCAGAATACTATAAGGGATGCACTTGTTGCAGGAATAAATCTCAATATATTCAATAAACACTGCGATAGAGTTAAGATGGCTAATATTGCCCAGATAGCCAATGTTCTTCAGTCAGTGGTCCTTACTGAAGGCGAGAAGATGGTTAAAACACCAACATATCATGTGTTTAATATGTACAAGTACCATCAGGATGCAGAGCTTGTGGAAAGCTCAGTAGAAACAGAGCTCGTGGGAGTTGAAAAAGATAACATGGTGCCAAACCTCACGGAATCTGTATCTTTAGATAAAGATGGTGTTCTTAACATTACGCTTACAAATCTTTCAGCAGAAAAAGCTTACGATATCAGAGGAGTACTGGTAGATACAAATTGTAAGTCGGTACAGGCAAAGATCCTTTCAGGAAAGATCAATGATCATAACACATTTGATGATCCGATGAGAGTAAAGACTGAGGAATTTAGTGATATTAACCTTGCCGGTGGCATACTTGAATTCACAATTCCGTCCAGCAGTGTAATGCTCATCCGGGTTCAGACCGTATAAATAAAAAAGAAGCAGAAGCTGGAGCCAAACAGCTTCTGCTTTTTACAGTAATTTTATATATAATTTGCACTAAAAATCTTGTGAAAAATTTGACTTTGTAGTATAAATGAAGTATCGGCGCTAGTTTGCCGACATTTTTCTAGTGCATCTGCGAATTATCTGTATATTATATTTGGTGATGTCAATATTCCGACAGGAACACTGATAACAGCATGCAATATCAGATTTTTCGTACAAAAAATTATAAGAGAAAAGAGGTTAACTAAATGGCAAACATCGATTTAACCAAGTATGG
>DFGW01000026.1:7764-7955 GCA_002372465.1 Butyrivibrio sp. UBA3740 | reverse complement strand
CAGTTCCGGTAACCCTTATAATGGCACTGGGACTGGCAATTTTACTGAATCAGAAGATAAAGGGAACCAACTTCTTCAGAACAGTTGCTTTCTTCCCTTATGTTGCGTCACTGGTTGCCGTTGCAGCTGTTTGGAACATGCTCTTTACACCTGCCAAGGGCGGCATTGTGAATCAGCTTCTTATGAACGTA
>DFGW01000026.1:0-7713 GCA_002372465.1 Butyrivibrio sp. UBA3740 | reverse complement strand
CAGCTTCTTATGAACGTATTTCATGCACAGCCTCTTAAATGGGCTGCTTCATCAAGTACAGTAATGTTGACAATTATCATGTTCTCCGTCTGGAAGAACATGGGTTATTATATGGTAATTTATCTGGCGGGACTTCAGGGAATAAGCGAGGACCTGTACGAGGCTGCATCCCTGGACGGAGCAAATGCCTGGCAGAAATTCCGTCACATCACGGTTCCGCAGCTTAAGCCCACCACATTTTTCGTAACTATAATGCTTACTATCAACTGCTTCAAGGTATATGACATAGTTTATATGCTGGCCGGAGGCTCCAACGGTGTCGTTAATAAGAGTGCCATCGTTCTTGTTTACTACATCTACGAGGAGGCCTTCAGGAACTGGAAGCTGGGAAGAGCTTCTGCATCAGCATTGGTGCTCTTTGCCATAGTGCTTGTTGTAACACTCATCCAGTTCAGGGGTGAGAAGAACTACGCCAACGACTGATGGGGAGGAATAAAAAGTGAAGAGCAAAAAGAACAACAGAATCATTGGACAGATCATTGTCTATGTGATGCTCATCCTCTTGGCTATGCTGATGCTTGTGCCATTCCTTTGGATGATCTCCGCATCACTTAAGTTTAACAAGGATGTATTTGTAATACCTTTCGAGTGGATACCAAAGGCGCCCAGGTGGCAGAACTACATTGATATCTGGACAAAGATCCCTCTGGCAAAATTCACACTTAACACAGCAAAGCTCACTGTGATCGTCACACTGCTTCAGCTGTTTACATCAAGCTTTGCAGCTTATGCTTTTGCAAAATTGGAGTTTAAGGGAAGGAACCTTCTTTTCCTGGCATACGTAGCCACAATTGCTGTACCCTGGCAGGTTTATATGGTTCCTCAGTTCATGTTTATGAGAAGCTTAGGACTTGCGGACACACACCTTGCCATCATCATTCTTCAGGCTTTCTCGGCATTTGGAGTGTTCCTCATGAGGCAGTTTTACGAGGGAATTCCTGATTCCCTTTGCGAAGCAGCCAGGATTGATGGTATGTCAGAATATGAGATATATGCAAAGATTATGCTGCCCCTTTCAAAGCCGGCGCTGTCAACACTTATCATATTCACCTTTGTAAACACCTGGAACGACTTCCTTGGTCCCCTTATCTATCTGACCACCGAGTCCAAGAAGACCCTCCAGATAGGACTTAAGATGTTCATTTCGCAGTACTCTGCTGAGTATGGTCTTATCATGGCAGCATCCGTACTGTCACTCATACCTGTATTTATTGTATTTATTTCACTGCAGAAATATTTTGTTGCCGGAATCACTGCCGGTTCAGTAAAGGGATAATAAGATGGGAAAAGAGATTTCGCCAAGACATCTTGTTTGGGACTATTTACAGAAAACGCGCTCATTGTGCGCGTTTTCTTTGTGTCCTGATATCAGTAAAGAAAAAGAATATAAGGCTCTGAGCTCAGAATTAAAAGATGAGCTTTTAGCTGAAGGGGAGAGGGCAAAGGCCAGCCCCTGGTCTGTAATTCTTTTATCTGATTATCTTGAGTTTTCAAAAAACGGAAACCGTGTAAGATTTGAGGAACTGTATTTTTCCAGAAGAAGGAAACTTTGCAGTCTTGTTATGGCTGAGTGCGTTGAAAATGAAGGCAGGTTTTTGGAGGATATTCTTGACGGTATCTACCTTATACTTGAGGAGAGCGCCTGGTGCCTTCCTGCCCACAACACCCATATAAGAGATGCTAAGCAGCAGGAGTATCCTGATGTCCTTCATCCTATAATTGATCTGTTTGCTGCTGAAACAGGGGCGCTTTTAGCAGTAGCTGAGTACCTTCTTCGCAGCGTTCTGGAGAAGAAAAGTCCGGATATCAGCAGGCTTATAAACAATAAACTAGAGGAGAGGATTTTTAAACCCTATAAGGAAGAGCACTTCTGGTGGATGGGGGATGGGAAACAGTCCATGTGCAACTGGACGCCCTGGTGCACCCAGAATGTGCTTTTGTGCGCACTGACCAGGCCTGAAGGGTATTTTACGGAAAAAGAAATAAGGAAATACCTGGAAAGTGCAGCCAAATCCCTGGACTTTTTCCTGGATGAGTACGGCGATGACGGGTGCTGTAACGAGGGAGCACAGTACTACTCCCATGCAGGTCTTTGCCTGTTCGGGGCGCTGTACCTTATGTCTGATGTTCTTAAAGGAACAGGCTTTGAGAAGATCTTTGAAGAAAAGCTCATCAGGAATATAGCAAGCTACATTGTCAGGATGAATGTCACAGACAACATCTACGTAAACTTTGCAGACTGTGCAGCTGTATGCAGCAGAAGAACTGCCAGAGAATTCCTTTTTGGAAAGCTTTGCAAGGAGGAGGCCCTTACCTCTTTTGCTGCTGAAGATTTCAGGAAAGATAGTATGGGAGGCAGAGTCCTTACAGATGAGATAAATCTCTTTTACCATGTGTTACAGGCCTTTAGCTATGAACAGATGATGACTTATCCAAAGAGCAAGACCCTTTGCAGCGACGCATTTTTCGAGAGCACAGGTCTTATGGTGTGCAGGGATGATAGGTTTGTTCTTGCTGCCAAGGCAGGGAATAATGCTGACAGCCACAACCACAACGATGTGGGTTCTTTTACGATTTATAAGGACGGAAGGCCTTTTATCATTGACCTGGGCGTTGGAACTTATACCCGCAAGACCTTTTCGGAAAAGAGGTACGAGCTGTGGACCATGCAGTCCCAGTTCCACAACGTGCCTACATTTATAAAAAATGATACTGAAATGATAATGGGACTTCTTGGAAAAGATGCTGCCGGGGATTACCATGATAGTAATATACTGATGCAGCGGGACGGGAAGGAATATGCTGCTGAAAATGTAATATTCAAAGAAAAAACTGATGAAGGCCCAATCGAGGAATTTCGTGGACCTGTACTTTCCATGGACATTGCTGGCGCTTACAAAGGACCTCTGGTAAAGCGCTATAAGAGATCCGTGGGACTTGATAAGGGAAAGGGTATCAGGGTCATTGATGAATATGAAGGTGAGATGACAGCTCTTTTAACCCTTATGACTTATGAAAAGCCAAAGAGAGTTCAGGGAGACAGGCTCTTACTGAAGATAGGAGATCTGGGAGAGGTTCTGGTAACAGGTGGAGAGCTGGTAGAGATCCAGACATATAAGGTAGAGGATGAGCGCCTTAGGATATCCTGGAAGCATGAAGTATACAGGGTGCTTATCAGATTGGGAGATGAAGGAAAGCTTAAGCTTGAGATCTCATAAAGAGAAACCGGACCGGGGCGGCATGAGAGCGATACGGTAAGAGGGCAAAGCATAAAGCAGAAAGGATAAAACATGAGAAGGCTGACAGATACAGAAAAACACTGGGTAGAAGATACCTTAAAGAAGATAGAAAAGAAAATGGTTCCGGTGACCGAAAGGAACAGGGACAAGATCCCCTACACCACTAAGAACGGAAGGTTTGACGACAAGAGTATCGATGACCCCTGCTGGTGGACCAACGGCTTTTGGGGCGGTGAGATGTGGCAGCTCTATGCCCTTACCGGCAAGGAGATGTTCAGACAGGAAGCAATCGGGGTAGAGGAGAAGCTTGATAAGAACCTGATGAGCCATCAGGGGCTTGATCACGATAACGGCTTTAAGTGGCTTCCTACCTCAGTTATCAGGTACAAGCAGGAGAAAAACGAAGAGTCTTTTAACAGGGCAATGCTGGCAGCAGGAAACATGGCAGGGCGCTTTAACATGGCAGGAAATTTCATCAGAGCATGGAACAACTGGGATGATGTGGACAGAAGGGGATTTGCCATAATTGACTGCATGATGAACCTGCCGCTTCTTTACTGGGCGTCTGAGGAAACCACTGATCCAAGATTTAAGATGATGGCGATTGCACATGCAGATACAGCAGCAAAAGAATTTGTGAGAGAAGACGGTTCTGTTAACCACATCGTGGTATTTGATCCTTTTACAGGAAAGAGCACAGGGACTCTTGGCGGACAGGGCTACGGCGAAGGCTCTTCCTGGACCAGAGGCCAGAGCTGGGGAATCTACGGCTTTGCTCTTTCATATGGCTACACTGGAGATAAAAAATATCTCGAGACCTCAAAGAAAATTGCGGACTATGTACTTGCTGCAATGCCGGAAAGCTTCCTGGTTCCCATTGACTACAGGCAGCCCAAAGATGTTACTTTAGAGGATTCCACGGCAGCAGCCATCACTGCGTCAGGACTTATTGAACTGGCAGCAGGTCTGGAAAAAGAAAATCTTGTTGGCGCAGACAGATACCTTGATGCAGCATTTAAGCTCCTTAAGACACTGGATGAAAAGCGCTGCAGCTGGGGGCTTGATACAGACAACCTTCTGGAGAACTGCGCTGTGGACTACCACGGTGACGGGCACAACATGTCCATTATCTACGGTGATTATTACTTTATAGAAGCACTTATGAAGCTTGCCGGTAAGGCACTTCAAATATTCTGATTATCAACTTAAAAGAGGTATACATAGATGCCATTTATTCCAAAGACAACAGATTATGAACTTAGCCCCTACACCGGACTTACGAGGCAGAGCTGGATCGAGGCGGCAGAATATCTTTTAACAGGGGTGTTTAAGAACATCAACAGCATAGATGACCCGGTGGTTATGCCAAGGTATGAGACAAAGATCACTTACCCTCAGCCTGATCACCCCATGTGGCGCTACAAGGCAGAGATATTTGAGGGGCTTGCCAGGTCTTTCTTTATCGCTGCGCCACTTATCCATATAGAGCCGCATCTTACCTTAAACGGGATCAATATAAGGGACTACTACAGCAAGCAGGTGCTGTGCGCCGTGACATACGGTGAAAAGAACTATGTCCTTAACTACACGGATATGAAAAGAGAAGACGACAGCGGAAACCTCTTTGCCGCCTATCAGCAGACTGTGGAGACTGCGGCACTTGTAATCTGCCTGTGGCTCTCAAAGGATGAGATATGGGACAGATACAGTAAAGAGGAGAAAGACAGGATTGCTTCTTTTTTGTCGGATTTTGCTCATGCCAATACAGTTCCCCAGAACTGGCGGCTCTTTAACATGCTGGATCTGGCATTTCTTTACATGAACGGCTATGACATTGATGAGGATATAATGCGCGATCACGCTCAGGTAATCCTTAACTATTATGTAGGCAATGGCTGGTACAGAGACGGACAGTCTTTTGACTATTACTCCTGCTGGGCTTTCAACATGTATACTGCCATCTGGAACAACTGGTACGGCTATGAAAAAGAGCCTTATATAGCTGCAAGATTTGAAGAAAACTCAAATGAACTTATGAAGACCTATCCCTGTTTCTTTGACAGGGATGGATTTACCAATATGTGGGGAAGGAGCGGGATTTACAGAAATGCTGCCACAAGCCCCTTTGATGCAAACCTTATGATGAAAAATCCTTCTGTTGATCCCGGTCTTGCAAGAAGGATCTGCTCAGGTTCGCTCCTGCAGTTCTTAAAGAGAGATGATTTTTTGTGGGAGGGAGTGCCGACTCTGGGGTTTTACGGGCCTTTTGCCCCACTTCTTCAGGGCTATTCCTGCGCAGAATCCCCGTTCTGGCTGGCCAAGGCTCTTTTGTGCCTGCATCTTCCTGAGGATCATCCATTCTGGAGGGCAAAGGAAAGCGGCGGATGCTGGGAGGACTTAGCGCCGGGAGAGAGCAAAGTCACAACCCTGGACGGGCCGGGGCTATGTGTCACAAACCATGAAGCCAACGGCATCACAGAGCTTAGAACCGGAAAGATAATGAAGGACAGAAGCGATCTGCACGGCCTTAACAACTATGCAAAGCTTGTGTTTAACACAAAGTTCCCCTGGGAAGCTACTGTTACTGATGAGATAGAGTCACAGCAGTATGTTTTGAAGTATACAGATGATGGACAGGTACTAAGGGCGAACTTTACCTACTGGGCAGGTGAGAAGGAACAGGTCCTATACAGAAGGCAGTTCTTTGACTATGGTCTTGAGACTGAGTTCCATTGGAAAACGGCTCTTGATCTGGCAGACTTTGCTGTGCCCTTCGGGATCATACGAGCTGATAAGCTAAGGATGTACAGGCGACCCCTCAGACTGACACTGGGAGCTTTTGGTTTCCCCGACAACGGCACGGAAGTTCTTTTTAAGGAAAAGGACGGCTTCAAGGCAGCGGTTCTTAAAGGTCATGATCACACGGGAAAAGAAAAGCAGATGGCATTTACCATTTTTGACGGCTGGAGCAGCTTAGAGAGGATAGATTCTGAGGGAACCAACCCGGACAGCCCGAAATCCATTGTAATGTATGCAGCTACTGAGAGGACGAAGCAGTATGGCTATGAGCCGTATTTCCTTATATCGCAGGTTATAACGAAGGAGTCTTTGGAAGATTTTACAGAGGATGAGATATTCCCCATCGAGAAAATTGAGTATACGGATCCTCAGGGCTGTGGTGGATATGGACCGGTAAAGATCTGTTTAAAGAGCGGGGAAGTAAGAATCATTGATTTCTATGGAATTGAAGGAAGGTTTTCAATCTGATTGTTTTACAGGGTAATCCTTGTAAGTAAAAGGAAAACTTAGGGAGATAATGAAATGAAGATCACTGTATATAATGACTGGGATCATGTGCCCAAGGCTGAGAGCAGCGGAGGGGGAGAGGTGATCCTTGCCTGGGACGGAGAGTACAGAAAAGGGGATATCATAGAATTCGCAGAGCTTACCCCCGGACAGTTTTATGTTGTGAAGGTTGATGCAACCATAGACCCTGCACTGGTACTGATAAAGGAGGAGACAGTTCTTTACACTGTTCCCTTCTATGAGAGGAAGACCAGCTACAATCCCTTGTCCTTTGTGGGCAACAGGCATATTGTGACCATCAGGAAAGCTGCGGATTACGAGGTGTCCTCCTACAGGAATCTGGCATTGAACCCCTTTGACCAGCATGAGGTGTCGGGAGTTTATCCCCATGCCAGTGCCAACGTGGAGACCAGGGGAGAAGCTGTATTTGCAGCAAGAAATGCCATTGATGGGTGCAAGGCAACTCTTTCTCACGGAGAGTGGCCCTATGAATCCTGGGGCATCAACCGCCGGGATGATGCGGAGTTTACTCTGGATTTTGGAAGGAAAGTTGACTTCGACAGGATCGTGCTCTATACCAGAGCCGACTTTCCCCATGACAACTGGTGGGTTGAAGGGACTTTGAGCTTTTCCGATGGGAGCAGTGAAGTCATTAATATGGATAAGAGGATACAGGAGCCTCACGTATTTGAGATAAGACGCTCCGGGATAGAATGGATAAAACTGGGAAATCTCATCAAAGCAGAGGACCCAAGCCCGTTCCCTGCACTGACCCAGATTGAAGTATATGGAACAGAAGCTAAATAGAAGCAATTGACGCTTGAAGCATAAGAAAAGGCTGTCACACAAATCACTGTGGGACAGCCTTGTTTTGTCTTTATCTGTTCTCGTGGTCGAGAGAAGCCTTGATGAATCCTGAGAAGAGAGGATGTGGTCTGTTGGGACGGCTCTTAAGCTCAGGATGTGCCTGGGTTGCAATGTGGAAAGAGTTTGAAGGAAGCTCGATCATCTCAACGATCCTTCCATCCGGTGACATTCCGCAGAGCTTCATGCCGTTCTGCACTAAGACATTCCTGTAGTCGTTGTTAACCTCATATCTGTGACGGTG